>NZ_JAFMOZ010000145.1:0-217004 GCF_019049615.1 Rahnella sp. BCC 1045
AAGTGAAACGCCGTAGCGCCGATGGTAGTGTGGGGTCTCCCCATGCGAGAGTAGGGAACTGCCAGGCATCAAATAAGTGGAAAGCCCTGTACTGACGTACAGGGCTTTTTGCTATGGGAAATTTGGATAAATTTTCAGCCATATCCCTCTATTTTTTCCTCATGTAGTTCCCTTTTTATCACTCATTGCTTTTCGTTTTCTCTGGTATATAACCAGATCGTCTAGATTAATAACCGAAGTTGAAACATTTTCACTTACCGTTTGCAGACTCGACATTTTAGATAAAAACCGTTATCTTCGGCTATCTAGAAGTCTAAACGTATAAATGGATGTAGTGAGGAAGTTGCTATGCCGATCCGGGTCCCAGATGAATTACCAGCCGTAAATTTCCTGCGCAATGAGAACGTTTTTGTGATGACCTCATCACGCGCAAAAACTCAGGAAATTCGTCCTTTGAAAGTGCTGGTACTCAATCTGATGCCAAAGAAAATTGAGACCGAAAATCAGTTTTTACGGCTGCTTTCCAACTCCCCTTTACAGATTGATGTGCAGCTGCTGCGCATTGATAGTCGTGAATCTAAAAATACTCCGGCTGAACACCTGAATAACTTTTACTGTGATTTCGAAGACATCCAGCATGATAACTATGATGGCCTGATTGTCACCGGCGCTCCTTTGGGCTTAGTGGATTTCTGTGATGTTGCCTACTGGCCAGAGATTGAGCGCGTTATCCACTGGGCGAAAGAACACGTCACGTCGACATTGTTCGTGTGTTGGGCGGTGCAGGCTGCGTTAAATGTGCTTTATGATTTGCCGAAGATGACGCGCGAAACCAAGCTTTCAGGCGTTTATCCTCACCAGACATCACAACCGCTGGCTTTGCTGACCCGTGGATTTGATGAAACATTCCTGGCACCTCATTCGCGCTATGCTGATTTTCCTGCGGACATCCTGCGTCAGCATACGGATCTTGATATTTTCGCTGAATCTGACGAGGCCGGTGCTTATTTGTTCGCAACGAAAGATAAGCGTATGGCCTTCGTTACGGGTCATCCGGAATATGATGCCGGTACGCTCGCCGGAGAATATTTACGTGATGTCGCAGCCGGTTTATCACCTGAAATGCCTTACAATTACTTCCCGCAAGACAATGCAGAGCTAGCGCCTAAAGCGACCTGGCGTAGTCACGGCCATCTGCTGTTTACCAACTGGCTAAACTACTATGTTTATCAGATCACGCCATTCGATCTGCGCCAGATGAATCCAACCCTGGAATAATTCCCTTCATGATTTACAGACGATCCTACGTGATCGTCTGCTTCTGTTTGCCTCCAACGCCTTCCTCGTAAATGACTATCCGATCCTCAGTCTCTAAAAAATCGAAATAGATTCATATTTTTCGATATTTTTTTACGTGTTTAACTCACTGATTAATAGCTGTTAAATCATGCAATAAAAATAAAATGGAAATCGTTTTTGATTTTATGAAAAACCTGATTACGCTTAAATCTATCGGGCAATAAATGACCATCGATAAATCCCCTGAGGATCTTTCCCTGTGTCGCTGTTTTATTTTCTACCGTATCAGCATCTGCTTAGTGAGGCGGTCTGGCAGATTTAAGTCGAAAAATCAGGAGAGTTAGCGATGTCAGAGCAAATTACGCGCAGTCAGCTTAGTTTTACACGCCGTTTTGGTGAAAATGAAACACATATTCTGACTGCAGAAGCCGTGGATTTTTTGTCTGAGCTGGTCATGCGCTTTACCCCGCAGCGTAACCGCTTGATGACAGAACGTGTCGCGGTGCAGAGAAAAATTGATGGCGGTATTTTACCGAATTTTATTTCGGAAACTGATTCCATAAAAAAATCACAGTGGACGATTCGGGGCATTCCGGAGGATTTAAAAGATCGCCGCGTAGAAATCACCGGCCCCGTAGAACGCAAAATGGTGATTAATGCGCTAAATGCCAATGTGAAAGTCTTTATGGCGGATTTTGAAGATTCCCTTGCTCCTGACTGGCAAAAAGTCATCGAAGGGCAGATCAACTTACGTGATGCGGTTAACGGGACGATCAGCTACACCAATGAATCCGGAAAAATTTATCAGCTCAAACCCGACCCGGCCATTCTGATTTGCCGTGTGCGCGGACTGCACTTACCTGAGAAACACGTCACCTGGCAAGGTGAGGCCATTCCCGGTTCTCTGTTCGATTTTGCGTTGTACTTTTTCCACAACTATCGCGCATTGCTGGCGAAAGGCAGTGGCCCTTATTTTTATCTGCCAAAAATGCAGTCATATCATGAAGCTGACTGGTGGAGTCAGGTCTTCAGCTTTGCCGAGGACTACGCCGGATTATCACGTGGCACCATCAAAGCCACCGTTCTCATTGAAACTCTACCTGCCGTATTCCAGATGGATGAAATTCTTTACCACCTGCGCGACCATATCGTCGGTCTTAACTGCGGGCGTTGGGACTATATTTTCAGCTATATCAAAACGTTGAAGAATTATTCTGACCGCGTTTTGCCCGATCGTCAGTCCGTAACGATGACTCAACCTTTCCTCAGTGCTTACTCGCGCCTGCTTATCAAAACCTGTCACCGCCGTGGCGCATTTGCGATGGGGGGAATGGCGGCATTTATCCCGAGCAAAGATGTTAAACGCAATGAATGGGTGCTGAACAAGGTAAGAACGGACAAAGAACTGGAAGCGACCAACGGGCATGACGGTACCTGGATAGCACATCCGGGGCTGGCTGATACCGTGCTGGAAGTCTTCGATAAAGCGCTCGGTTCCCGCTCCAACCAGCTGGACGTATTACGCGAAGACGATGCAGATATTACTGCGGCACAATTGCTGGAGCCTTGTTCCGGCGAACGTACTGAAGAGGGTATGCGTGCCAACATCCGTGTTGCCGTGCAGTACATCGAAGCGTGGATCTCCGGAAATGGCTGCGTACCCATTTACGGGCTGATGGAAGATGCTGCTACCGCCGAGATTTCCCGAACCTCAATCTGGCAATGGATCCACCACGGCAAAACGCTCAGCGACGGTCAGCTGGTCACCAAGCCTTTGTTCCGCCGCATGCTGAATGAAGAAATGCTGGTGATCCAACAGGAGTTAGGTGAACAACGTTTCAGCGCCGGGCGCTTCACGCAGGCCGCCACATTAATGGAAAAAATTACCACGCAGGATGAGTTAATCGACTTCCTGACCCTGCCGGGCTATCAGCTGCTGGCCTGATTCTTCATACCCTACACATAAAAAGACCGGAGCATTTGCCATGAAAACAACACGTACTCAGCAAATTCAGCAGCTTGAAGAAACCTGGAATCAGCCACGCTGGAAGGGGATTGCCCGCCCTTATACGGCCGCCGAAGTCATCAGCCTGCGCGGCTCGGTGAATCCGGAATGTACTCTGGCTCAGCACGGCGCTGCCCGTCTGTGGAATTTACTGCACGGCGCGTCCCGTAAGGGGTATGTGAATTGCCTGGGCGCGCTCACCGGCGGGCAAGCATTGCAGCAGGCAAAAGCCGGGATTGAGGCGATTTATTTGTCTGGCTGGCAGGTCGCGGCCGATGCCAATACGGCGTCCAGCATGTATCCGGATCAGTCGTTATATCCGGTGAATTCCGTGCCTGAAGTGGTAACGAGGATTAACAACACTTTCCGCCGTGCGGATCAAATCCAGTGGGCGAATAATATTGAGCCCGGTCAGCCCGGTTATACCGACTATTTCCTGCCGATTGTCGCTGACGCTGAAGCCGGTTTTGGCGGTGTACTCAATGCTTTTGAACTGATGAAATCCATGATTGAGGCCGGTGCAGCAGCGGTTCATTTTGAAGACCAGCTTGCCGCTGTTAAAAAGTGCGGGCATATGGGCGGAAAAGTTCTGGTGCCAACACAGGAAGCCGTGCAGAAACTGGTCTCCGCGCGTCTTGCCGCCGATGTTCTCGGTGTACCGACGTTGCTGGTGGCGCGTACCGATGCCGATGCCGCTGATTTACTGACGTCCGATTGTGACCCTTATGACAGCGAGTTTATTACCGGCGAAAGAACGCATGAAGGCTTCTACAGAACGCATGCGGGTATCGAGCAGGCCATCAGCCGCGGGCTGGCGTATGCGCCGTACGCTGATGTTGTGTGGTGCGAAACATCAACGCCTGATCTCACTCTGGCCCGGCGTTTTGCCGAGGCCATTCATGCCAAATTCCCGGGCAAACTGCTGGCCTACAACTGTTCGCCATCGTTTAACTGGAAGAAGAATCTGGATGATAAAACGATTGCCACCTTCCAGGAGCAGTTGGCGGCGATGGGCTATCAGTACCAGTTCATCACGCTGGCGGGCATCCACAGTATGTGGTTCAACATGTTCGATCTTGCTCATGCGTATGCGCAGGGCGAAGGGATGAAACATTACGTCGAAAAAGTGCAGGAACCTGAATTTGCGGCGATCGGCCGCGGATACACTTTTGCTTCACATCAGCAGGAAGTGGGCACCGGATATTTCGACAAAGTGACGAACATCATTCAGGGTGGACGCTCATCGGTAACCGCGTTAACCGGTTCGACCGAAGAACAGCAATTCTCCCCGACATCCCACTGATTTGACCCGGCGCAAGCCGGGTTTTTCCCCTGCCGGAGCCGATATTATGCGCATCGAGCTGTTGATTGCTCAGACTATTTTGCAAGGGTTCGATGCACAGTATGGCCGGTTTCTGGAGGTGACCTCGGGCGCGCAACAACGCTTTGAAAATGCCGACTGGCCGGCGGTGCAGGCGGCTATGAAACAGCGAATTCATCTCTACGACCACCATGTCGGATTGGTTGTCTCTCAGCTCAAATGCATTACGGGTCAGCACTTTTACGATGCTGCATTCTTGGTCCGCATAAAAAACTGTTACGCCGGATTGTTGCCTGACTATCCCCGGGCAGAAATCGCCGAAAGTTTCTTTAATTCAGTCTATTGCCGGATTTTTAAACACCGTGAACTCACGGCGGATAAGCTTTTTATTTTTAGCGAACAGCCCATTCACCGGCCACAGTATTGCGCCCGGCCACTCGCCCGGCAATATCCTGTGAAAGGAAATCTGGTCACCACGCTGGGCCGGATTCTTCACGATCTTCCGATGCGTTTAACGTGGGAGAATGCGCCGCGTGATATTGATTACATCAGTACAGCATTGCAGCAAAGATTTCCCGGTGATGCGATATCAGAGGCGGTAATTGAGATCGCCACTGAAGTTTTCTACCGCAATAAAGCGGCGTGGATTATTGGAAAAATCGGGCTGGGTCAGCAGGTTTTCCCGCTGTTATTGCCGGTGCATCAAAGTCATCAGCGCGAATTGTTTGTGGATGCGTGTCTGACAGAGGGAAATGATGCCAGCATCGTTTTCGGCTTCGCGCGTTCCTATTTTATGGTGTACGCCCCGCAACCGGGCGCGCTGGTGGAATGGCTGCGGGAGATATTACCGGCAAAAACGACGGCTGAACTTTACAGCGCGATTGGCTGCCAGAAGCATGCGAAAACCGAATGTTATCGGGAGCATTTACGCTTTATGGCGCAAACCGACGAGTCTTTTATTATTGCGCCGGGCGTCAAAGGTATGGTCATGCTGGTCTTTACCTTGCCCGGAAGTGACCGCGTTTTCAAAGTCATTAAAGACCGTTTCGCCCCGCAAAAGGAGGTGACTGAAGCGCAGGTTATGGCCTGCTACCAGTTGGTCAAAGAGCACGACCGCGTAGGGCGGATGGCCGATACCCAGGAATTTGAACATTTTGTTCTGGCTAAGAAAAATATCAGCCCGGAATTAATGGCAGAGCTACAGCGTGAAGTCCCGGCGAAGATTGAAGATCTGGGCGACAGTATTGCCCTGAAGCATTTGTATATCGAACGGCGTATGACGCCACTGAATTTATATCTGGAACAGGCGGATGATCAGCAGATGCATGACGTTATTGAAGAATACGGTAACGCGATTAAACAACTTGCGGCAGCGAACATTTTTCCTGGAGATATGTTGTTTAAGAATTTTGGCGTGACCCGTCACGGCCGCGTCGTATTTTATGATTACGACGAAATCTGTTACATGACGGAAGTGAATTTCCGCGATATTCCTGAACCGCGTTACCCCGAAGATGAACTGGCCAGCGAGCCCTGGTACAGCATTGCGCCGGGGGATGTTTTTCCTGAAGAATTTCGCCAATTCTTGTGCAGCGACAAGCGCGTCCGGCAGTTCTTCGAAGTGGCACACAATGACCTGTTTTGTGCCGATTACTGGCGCGGTCTGCAAAAGCGGATCCGCGAAGGGCACGTTGAGGACGTCTTCGCATATCGCCGCAGTCAGCGTTTCAGCCGCCGTTAAGTCTTATGCTCCCGCCATCAGTGCGGGAGCAATTCCTCAATTAATGTTTCCCGCCGCCATAAGCCTGCGTAATTTCTTTTGCTGCGTGGATCACCAGCGCGCCCAGTTCTGTCACGCGATCGTCTGTTATCCGTGAAACCGGGCCGGAAATGGAAATCGCGGCGTAAGCGTCGTTATGCTCATCGTAAATGCAGGTCGCCACACAGCGCAGGCCGAGTGCATGTTCTTCATCATCAAAGGCATAACCGCGTTTGCGCGTATCGGCCAGCTCCTGTTTCAGGTTTGCCGGAGACGTTTTGGTCAGCGGTGTGTAGCTGTGTAAACCAATTTTGTGCAGAAGCTTCGCCAGGCGCTCTTCCGGCAGGGTGGAAAGAAATGCCTTACCCGCACCGGAAGCATGCATCGGCAGTTTTCCGCCAATCGGCGCTGACATTCGCATCAGTGCATTACATTGCACCTGATCGATAATGATCGCCTGATAATCACTGTGATCCAGCACTGCCAGATTCACCGTTTCGCCGGACTCCTCCATCAGACGGCGCAGCATCGGGTGCACCATCGCCAGCAAATTACGGCTTTGCAGAAAACTGCTGCCGACCACGAACGCATGCGAGCCGATGGTCCACAGACCCAAATCGCCGACCTGTCGCACAAACCCCTGCTGCTGCATCGTGGTCAGCAAACGGTGAGTGGTGGAATTCGGTAAACCTGCCTGCTGAGCCAGATCCGTCAGTGCAACGCTGCCCTGAGCTTCAGCGATATATTCCAGCAACTTAAGGCCACGCGTGAGGGACTGAACCTGTCCGGTGGCGGCGCTACCTGCTGTTGCAGCGGCTTTTGTTTTCTTAGCACGCTTGGCCGGAGTCAATGTGGACATTGCCATAAGCCTGTTCCTTGTAAGATGCGCCAAAAACTGGCGAAGAAAAATTATTTTTGGAATTGGTTTTCGTTTTTACAGTATGGATCGCAACCTGCCTTTGCGCTCATCCGATGTGTTGCACAGCATTTGCGGGATGCCTTCCTGAATTGAAAAAGTCTCATGTCACCACGGCCTTTTGGCTTCTGAAGGTATGCTAGGATGTTGACCATAATTTCCGGCGTATGAATGAACAATTTGCCGGGTGTGCGTGGTGGGTGATGAGGTGAAAGTGACTAATCGGGTTGAAGCGCTACATAAGCAACTGGCACAGCGCATTTTGGTGCTGGACGGCGGCATGGGAACCATGATCCAGAGCTACCGTCTTGAAGAAGAAGATTATCGCGGCCAGCGCTTTGCCGACTGGGGAAGCGATCTTAAAGGCAATAACGATCTTCTGGTCCTGAGCAAACCCGAAGTGATCATCGAGATCCACAACGGTTATCTTGCCGCTGGCGCAGATATTCTCGAAACCAACACCTTCAACTCCACCACTATTGCGATGGCCGACTACCATATGGAGTCGCTTTCCGCTGAAATTAACTATGAAGCAGCGCGTCTGGCGCGGATCTGCGCCGATGAATGGACCGCCCGTACGCCGGATAAACCGCGCTATGTGGCCGGTGTTTTAGGCCCGACTAACCGCACAGCTTCGATCTCTCCAGACGTTAACGATCCGGCATTTCGTAATGTCTCTTTCGATCAACTGGTTGAAGCCTACCGTGAATCTACCCGGGCGCTGATTAAGGGCGGTGCCGATCTGATCATGATCGAAACCGTTTTTGACACACTCAACGCCAAAGCCGCGACGTTTGCGGTGGAAACCGAATTTGAAGCGCTGGGCATCGTACTGCCGGTAATGGTGTCTGGTACGATTACCGACGCCTCTGGCCGTACGTTGTCAGGCCAGACAACCGAAGCGTTTTATAACTCGCTGCGCCACGTAAAACCGCTCACCTTCGGCCTGAACTGCGCACTGGGGCCAGATGAATTACGCCAGTATGTCGCTGAATTGTCGCGTATTGCTGAATGTTATGTCACGGCGCACCCGAACGCCGGTTTGCCTAACGCTTTCGGTGAGTACGATCTGGAAGCCAAAGAAATGGCGGAACACATTGCCGAATGGGCGCGCTCGGGCTTTCTGAATATTGTCGGCGGTTGCTGCGGTACCACGCCTGCACATATTGCGGCGATGGTAAAAGCCGTCGAAGGCGTGCCGCCGCGTGCGCTGCCGTCTATTCCCGTTGCCTGCCGTCTGGCGGGGCTGGAACCTCTGACTATTGATCCGCAGACGCTGTTTGTGAACGTTGGCGAACGTACCAACGTCACCGGTTCTGCGCGATTTAAACGGTTGATTAAAGAAGAGAAGTATTCTGAAGCGCTGGCAGTTGCCCGCCAGCAGGTAGAAAGTGGCGCGCAGATTATCGACATCAACATGGATGAGGGGATGCTCGACGCCGAAGCGGCGATGACGCGTTTTCTCAACCTGATTGCCGGTGAGCCGGATATCGCCCGTGTGCCAATCATGATTGACTCCTCCAAATGGGATGTCATTGAAAAAGGCCTGAAATGCATTCAGGGCAAAGGCATTGTTAACTCCATTTCGATGAAAGAGGGTGAGGAAGCTTTCCTGCATCACGCCCGTATGGTGCGCCGCTACGGGGCAGCCGTAGTCGTCATGGCCTTTGATGAAACCGGACAGGCGGATACCCGCGCCCGTAAAATTGAAATTTGCCGTCGCGCCTACAAATTGCTGACTGAAAAAGTCGGCTTCCCGCCGGAAGATATTATTTTCGACCCGAATATCTTTGCAGTCGCCACCGGGATTGAAGAGCACAACAACTACGCCGTTGATTTCATCGAAGCCTGCGCCGACATCAAAGCCCAGTTACCTCATGCGCTGATTTCCGGCGGTGTCTCCAACGTTTCCTTCTCGTTCCGTGGTAATGAACCGGTGCGCGAAGCTATTCATGCCGTGTTCCTGTATCACGCCATCCGCAACGGCATGGATATGGGGATCGTCAACGCTGGCCAGCTGGCGATTTATGATGACTTACCGGCTGAACTGCGCGACGCCGTTGAAGACGTGATCCTCAACCGCCGCGATGATGGTACCGAACGTCTGCTCGAGTTGGCCGAAAAATACCGTGGCAGCAAAGACGATGGCGAAGCGAATAAACAGCAGGCGGAATGGCGCAGCTGGGAAGTTAAAAAACGCCTCGAATACTCGCTGGTGAAAGGCATCACCGAATTTATCGAACTGGATACCGAAGAGTGCCGCCAGCTGGCTGCGCGGCCTATCGAAGTGATTGAAGGTCCGCTGATGGACGGCATGAACGTCGTCGGTGACCTGTTTGGTGCCGGTAAGATGTTCCTGCCGCAGGTGGTGAAATCCGCCCGTGTTATGAAACAGGCTGTGGCATATCTTGAGCCGTACATCGAAGCCAGCAAGGAGAAGGGCCAGACTAACGGTAAAATCCTGCTCGCGACGGTAAAAGGTGACGTGCATGACATCGGCAAAAATATTGTCGGCGTAGTGCTGCAGTGTAATAACTACGAGATTATCGATCTCGGCGTGATGGTGCCGACCGACAAAATTCTGAAAACCGCCATTGAAGAGAACGTCGATATTATCGGGCTGTCAGGGCTGATCACGCCCTCGCTCGACGAAATGGTTAATGTGGCGAAAGAGATGGAACGCCGCGGTTTCACCATACCATTACTGATTGGCGGTGCGACGACATCCAAGGCGCACACCGCAGTTAAAATCGAACAAAACTACAGCGGCGCGACCTGCTACGTGCAAAACGCCTCGCGTTCAGTCGGCGTGGTGTCTGCTTTGCTGTCAAACGATCAGCGTGATGCGTTTATAGAACGCACGCGCAAAGAGTACGACACCGTGCGTATCCAGCATGGACGTAAAAAGCCGCGTACACCGCCGGTCAGCCTTGAGGTTGCGCGCGATAACGCCACCACTATCGACTGGGACGATTACACGCCGCCGGTTGCTCATCGCCTCGGCATTCAGAAAGTGGAAGCCAGCATTGAAACGCTGCGCAATTACATCGACTGGACGCCATTCTTCATGACCTGGTCGCTGGCAGGCAAATATCCGCGCATTCTGGAAGACGAAGTGGTCGGTGAAGAAGCGAAGCGCCTTTTCAAAGATGCCAACGATCTGCTGGACAAACTCTCCCGTGAGAAGTTACTGAACCCGCGCGGTGTGGTTGGCCTGTTCCCGGCAAACCGTAAAGGCGATGACATCGAGATTTACGCAGATGAGCGCCGCACGGACGTGCTGGTGGTCAGCCACCATTTGCGTCAGCAAACCGAAAAAACCGATTTCGCGAACTATTGCCTGGCCGATTTTGTCGCACCGAAATCCAGCGGCAAAAAAGATTACATGGGCGCGTTTGCCGTCACCGGCGGGCTGGAAGAAGATGCTCTGGCCGAGGCGTATGACAAGCAGCATGATGATTACAATAAAATTATGATCAAAGCGCTGGCAGACCGTCTGGCCGAAGCGTTCGCGGAATACCTGCATGAGAAAGTGCGTAAGGTCTACTGGGGTTTTGCGCCGACAGAAAACCTGAGCAATGAAGAACTTATCCGCGAAAATTATCAGGGGATCCGCCCGGCTCCGGGTTATCCGGCCTGTCCTGAACATACCGAGAAAGGCCAAATCTGGAAGCTGCTGGATGTGGAAGCCAACACGGGTATGCAACTGACTGAATCCTTTGCGATGTGGCCGGGCGCTGCGGTATCCGGCTGGTATTTCAGCCATCCTGACAGCAAATACTTCGCCGTGGCGCAGATTCAGCGCGATCAGGTTGAAGATTACGCCGCGCGCAAAAACATGCCGGTCGCCGAAGTCGAACGCTGGCTCGCGCCAAACTTAGGTTACGACGCCGATTAATTTCCCTGTCATGCTTCCAGCTGACTCTGCGCTGGTGGTTCTCATGAAACCCGGTCACTGACTTCATCAGGTGGCCGGGATTCATATCAATTCACTTCCACATCAATGTGCAGTGCGTCATAACGCCAGTATTCCAGATCGCAGTCGATGACCCGGTCATTTTGGTCCCGGTTGGTGCGCGTGATAAATAACGCGGGGCTGCCGGAGGCAACTTTCAGCGCCTGCGACGCTTCTCTTGTCAGCAGTGTCGGCACCATATCAAACCGTACGCGCCCGTAATGGATATCGTAGCGTGATGCATACAGGTCAGTCAGGGAAGACGTTAAATCTGCATCAAGAATGCCACTGAAATACAACGGATTGAGGTAATGCTCCACATAAAGTACCGGGCGCTTGTCGATATAGCGTAACCGGCGGATGCAGATCACATCACTGCCGGAGGGCAGCAATAACTTCTGGCATACCGTATCGCTGGCAACGCAGTGCCTGGCATCAATAACCTGAGTTTCTGCGCTGCGCCCCTGATCTTTCGCCATTGCGTGAAAATGACTTCTTTGCAACGGGTTGTAGACAATGCGCGGAGGAGAAACAAACCAGCCCCGGCGTACTTCACGATAAATCAGCCCCTGCGCTTCCAGATGGCTTAACGCTTCACGCAGCGTAATACGGGTCGTGGAAAACTGTTCACTCAACGCGCGCTCAGAAGGCAACCTTCCTTCGGCAGAAAATGCTCCGGCCGCAATACTTTCGCTCAAAGCCTTGCAGATAACGGCAAGGGTGGTCTGCGATTCATTCATCGGTCAGCAAGCCTCATTTCAGTGCGTTTTTGCACCAATCTGACCCGTAATTGCGTAACTTATGTGCGCTTGTTAACAGCGATAAGCTTAAAACTGCTGCTTTTTCACGCTGACATATAATTATCACAATTGAGCGTTAGATTGGCTTGGTTCTTGCTGGACTAGACCAGCACTTCACACACTACCATCCGGAGCATCCGTTATGAAACAGTTGTTCGCTTCTGTGTTAACCAGCGCGCTTGTCCTCTCCGCTTCACCGGCATTTGCCGCTGAACCTCCTGCTGAACTCCTGAAAGCGGCACAAGCCGAAGGCACGGTGAACAGCGTCGGTATGCCTGATGACTGGGCGAACTGGAAAGAGACCTGGAATGATTTGAGCACCAAATACGGCCTGAAACACAGTGATACCGATATGAGTTCTGCTCAGGAAATCGCGAAATTCCTTGCCGAAAAAGACAATGCCAGTGCGGATATTGGTGATGTGGGTGCTGCATTCGGTCCGGTAGCGGTTCAGAAGGGCGTTACTCAGCCTTATAAACCGACCACCTGGGATCAGGTGCCAGACTGGGCGAAAGATAAAGATGGTATGTGGGCACTCGCTTACACCGGCACTATTGCATTCATCATTGATAAATCTCAGGTGAAAGATGAGCCGCACAGCTGGGCTGATTTGCTCAACAGCAAATACAAAGTCACTATCGGTGATGTCAGCACCGCAGCGCAGGCCGCGAACGGCGTTCTGGCGGCAACGTACGCGATGGGCGGCAATGAAAAGGATCTGAAACCGGGTCTGGAATATTTCGGCAAACTGGCGAAAGCAGGACGTCTGAGCCTGACTAACCCGGTCATCGCTTCTCTGGAAAAAGGTGAAGTGCAGGTGGGTGTGGTCTGGGACTTCAACGGTCTGAGCTATCGCGACAAAATCGACAAAACCCGCTTCGACGTGGTGATCCCTTCTGATGGTTCTATCACCTCGGGTTACACCACCATTATCAACAAATTCGCCAAACACCCGAACGCCGCTAAACTGGCGCGTGAATACATCTTCTCCGATGCCGGTCAGATCAACCTGGCGCGTGGTTATGCCCGCCCAATCCGTGCTGATCACATCACATTGCCAGACGACGTGAAAGCCAAACTGCTGCCATCCAGCGAATACAAAAATGCTCACCCGATTGCCGATCCGGCTGCCTGGGATAAGAGCGCCAAAACCTTGCCTCGCCTGTGGCAGGAAAACGTCATGATCAACATGCAGCAGTAATCTCCTGAATTAAAAAATAGAAAAAACCGGGCAGCGAAAGCATTGATTAATTACAACACCTGCAAGAAAGGCATAAGTGTAATGAAGAGCATTCTGGTAGTACTCGACGGCCTGAATTATCAGGTCGGCAAAGACGCAATGGGTTATTTACAGGCTCAGTGTGCCGCAGGACGCGGCCGCTTGTATCAACTGGAATGCGAACTGCCTTCGCTGTCCCGGCCGCTTTACGAATGCATTCTCACCGGCATCGCGCCGGTGGCGAGTGGCATTGTGCATAACCACGTTGACCGGTTATCCACGCAACGCAGTATTTTCCATTATGCTCGTGAGGCAGGTCTGACGACCGCGGCTGCGGCTTATCACTGGGTCAGTGAATTGTATAACCGCACGCCGTTTGACCCGCCGCGTGACCGTCATACCAGCGATGAGTCTCTGGCCATTCAGCATGGTCATTTTTACTACGACGACGGCTACCCTGATTCGCATCTGTTTGACGATGCTGAAAGCCTGCGCCGCCGGCATGACCCCGATTTCCTGCTGATCCACCCGATGAATATTGATGACGCTGGCCACAAATTTGGCCTGTCTACGCCGCAATACCGCAACAAAGCGCGCACGGCCGACGGCATACTGTCGCGCTATCTGGGTGACTGGCTGGACGCGGGTTATCAGGTCATCGTAACCGCCGACCACGGCATGAACGATGACCGCAGCCATGGCGGTATTTTACCGGAAGAGCGTCAGGTGCCGTTGTTTGTCTTTGGCAGTGCTTTCAGCTTTAAAGATGCCGCACCGCTGCAAACCGAGTTGTGTGGCACCGTTTGTCAGATCCTCAATATTGCCCACGACAAGCCACATTGCGCGCCATTACTGGCCTGAATCCCGTCACTTTTAGAGGATAACCGATGAAAGCTAAGTGGATTGCAGCGCTGTTTATGCTGCCGTTTCTGGTTTTTTTCGTCGCGTTCCAGCTGGCGCCGCTGGCCTGGATTGCAGTGAGCAGCTTTTACAGCGAAACCTATGAAGCCTGGGGACTGGGCAATTACAGCGATATTCTGACTTCTCCGTTTTATCTGCAGGCCATGCGCTTCTCGCTGGATATTTCTATCTGGTCGAGTTTATACGGTTTGCTAATCGCGTTAGTGGGCAGTTACTCACTTCGCCAGCTAGGTCCGACAAAGCTGCTTGATTTCGTGATGTCGTTTACCAATATGACCAGCAACTTCGCGGGCGTGCCTCTGGCGTTTGCCTTTGTGATTTTGCTCGGCCTGAACGGTTGCCTGACGCTGCTGCTCAGAAAATATGGCCTGATGGAGCATTTCGACCTGTATTCGAAAGACGGGCTGATTGTGCTTTACACCTATTTCCAGATCCCGCTGGGCGTATTACTGATGTATCCCGCGTTCGATGCCCTGCGCGAAGACTGGCGCGAATCGGCGGCTCTGCTCGGTGCGGGGCGCTGGAGTTACTGGCGTCATATCGGCATACCCGTTTTATTCCCGGCGCTACTGGGGACTTTCGTGATTTTGCTCGCCAACGCTCTGGGCGCGTATGCCACGGTTTACGCGCTGACCACAGGCAATTTCAACGTCGTGCCGGTACGCATCGCGGCGCTGGTGTCGGGGGATATTTCCCTCGATCCGAATATGGGCAGTGCGCTGGCGATGTTACTGGTGGTGCTGATGGCGTTTATCACGCTTGTCCATCAGTGGTTATTGCGTAAAAGTTATCTCAGTCAGCGCAGCTGATTGCCGGAAAAAGGAACGTAAGATGTCGCGCTCTGAAGCGATTTACCACCGTGTGGTGATCTGGATTTTACTGATTGTCCTGATGTTGCCGTTGCTGGCGACGCTGGTGTACGCGCTGGTGCTGGAGTGGGGCGCGACCATTTTGCCGAGCGGCTTTACGCTGAAATGGCTGGTGGAATTGTGGAGCGATCCGCGTTTTCTGATTGCGCTCTGGCACTCGCTGCTGGTGTGTTTTGGCACACTTTTCCTGTCGCTGGTGCTGATCCTGCCACTGATGTTTGTGATTGCTTACTATTTCCCTAAGCTCGATGCGCTCATGAATATCCTAATCCTGCTGCCATTTGCTGTGCCGCCGGTGGTGTCATCGGTGGGGCTGATGCAGCTGTATTCTGCTGAGCCGCTGGCGCTGACCGGTACGCCGTGGATCCTGATTGGATGTTACTTCACCATCGCCTTGCCGTTTATCTATCGTGCTATTTCCAACAACATGCAGGCGATCAACCTGCGCGACCTGATGGATGCGGCGCACCTGCTCGGTGCCAGTACCTGGAAAGCCGCGTTGCTGGTGGTGTTACCCAACTTACGTAAAGGCGGAATGATTGCCGTGTTGCTGTCCTTCTCCTTCCTCATCGGGGAATTCGTCTTCGCCAACTTACTGGCGGGCAGCCGTTATGAAACGGTACAGGTTTATCTCTATAACATGCGCAATGGCAGCGGTCATTTCACAAGCGCATTAGTCATCTCGTATTTCATGGTCGTCCTGATTTTCACCTGGGTGGCGAACATGCTGAACAAAGGAAAGAGCTGATTATGTCGTATTTGCAGGTCACTCAACTCAACAAGTCTTACGGTCCGACGCAGATTTTCAATAACATTGATTTCTCGGCACAAGAGGGTGAATTCGTCACGTTGCTGGGGCCAAGCGGCTGCGGAAAATCCACCCTGCTGCGCTGCCTGGCCGGACTGACGTCGGTCGATAGCGGAAAAATTGTGATTCAGGGGCAGGACATTGTGCCCTTACCACCACAGCAGCGCGGGATCGGGATGGTCTTCCAGAGCTACGCGCTGTTCCCGAATATGACGGTCGAAGCCAACGTTGCGTTTGGTTTGAAAATGCAAAAGATACCGGCTTTGGAACTATACCGTCGCGTGGGCGAAGTGCTGGAACTGGTGGAAATGAACGATTACGCCAAACGTTATCCGCATCAGCTTTCCGGCGGTCAGTGTCAGCGTGTGGCGCTGGCGCGTTCGCTGGTGACGCAGCCGCGCCTGTTGTTGCTCGATGAACCGCTTTCCGCGCTTGATGCCCGTATCCGTAAACATCTGCGCGAACAAATTCGCCGTATTCAGCGTGAAATGAACCTGACGGCCATTTTCGTCACGCACGATCAGGAAGAGGCGCTGACCATGTCAGACCGGATTGTGCTGATGAACAAAGGACAAATCGTCCAAAATGCCGATGCCGAAACCTTATATACTGAACCGGTGGATGCGTTCGCAGCGGGCTTTATCGGCAGCTACAACCTGCTGAGTTCTGAACAGGCGATGGCGCTGACAGGCATGACTTACACGGGCCGCGTTGCCATCCGGCCAGAGTCGGTGACGATATGCGAGCTGACTGAGGGCATTCCGGCTAAAATTCTAAGCCACAGCCTGCTGGGCAACGTGGTGCGTTATCGTGTTTTAGCGCACGGTGTTGAGCTTTCTGTGGATGTTTTAAACCGTTCTGTGGCCTCACTTCGCGCCGATGGCAGCGATGTTGGTTTGCAGTTAGATCTTGTTACGTTACGGGAAGTTGCATGAAACTGGCGCTGTTTGATCTCGATGAAACTCTGATTAGCGGCGACTGTTCCAGCTTGTGGTCTGCCTACATGGTAGCGAATGGCTGGGTGGCGGATGAACAGGCTTTCCTGCAACAGGATGCCGCGCTGATGCAACAATATGCCGTGGGTAAAATGGATATGCAGGAGTACATGCGCTGTACTCTCGCACCGCTTACCGGCCGCAGCGAAAGTGACGTCGCAGGCATGGTCGCAAGCTATATTCAGGACGTAATAGCACCGCGTATTTATGCGCAGGCGCGCGAGTGCCTGGCTGCTCACCGCGCACAGGGCGACCGGACGGTGATTATTTCCGCCTCCGGCGAACATCTGGTGCGGCCAATTGCGGGTTATCTCGGGGTAGAGGAAACGCTGGCGATTGGTGTGGAAATGAAAGACGGGCGCTTTACCGGCGCCACGCAGGGGACGATGACGTACCGCGAAGGCAAAGTGTCGCGTTTACTTGAACTCATCAATCAGGACGATTCCCTGCTGCAACAAGCCAGTTTTTATTCGGATTCCCACAATGATCTGCCCTTGCTGACCCGCGTGGGTCAGCCGGTTGCCGTGAATCCCGACGCCATCCTGCTCCGGCACGCCCGGCAGGCAGGATGGCCCGTGTTTTCGTGGAAATAGACTGCAGATAAAAAATGTTAAATCAGGGGCGTTTTTATAGGGATTTTTTCAGAAACTTATTCTGACGCCCGTGACGATTTGCCAGTAATCAATCCCTTCCTCTTCCAGCCTTTTCTGGTATTCCCCGCCCACACTCAGTGACACATTCGGGATGAGCGTATTGACCACGCCAATATTCAACTGCGCCGCGCTGCCTGTCACATCGGTTGAAAAACGACTGACATCGTTACTGTGGAGGTCGCCGATATGAACGTCAGAATGGTGGCTGAAATCTTTAATCAATCGCGTGCTGGCGACCACCGCCCATTTCCCGGTATACAGGCTGTCCCAGTCGTATCGATAACGCAATCCGATACTGCCCAGCGGCCTCGTCATGTTATCGTATTTAACCTTTGCGTCATCGATATCGGTAAAGTTATCAACCTTCAGATATTGCACTCCGGCACCGATAACCGGCGTCAACTGATGCTGACCCAATGTGAACTGATAGCCCACATCCAGCGTGGCGCCAAACGATTTGGCATTGATATCTGCGACATCACCCCCGCGTAAATCGGTGGAAACCTCGCCGTTGTATTTCGCCGCATTCAGCCCGAATTCCGCCAGAAGCCCGTTTTTCTGTTTGTAAACCGACAAGCCAGAAAGCCCCCATGTGGTGTAGTGCGTTTTGCTGTCTCCGTCTGCCGCATCAGGAGTGATATCCAGATCCGCCCGGGAAAGCCCAAGGCTTACATCAAAAGACTGACTGTCAGACTGCAGTTGCAAGACCTTACCGCCAAACAGCCAGCCTTCTTGTTTCTGTTTATAGTCGTAGCCGTAATCTTTAAAGCTGAGCGACGAATGGTAAGTATCTTCTCCATTGAGGTACTGGAAGAAAATATTCATTTTCTTATCGTCGAGAAGCGAAACCTGATTTTGAAAACTGCTGTTCAGGCGGCTGCTGTAGCTGAATAATGCGGAAGGCAGGGAAAGATAAGAGGGCACCTGCGGAGTTACCGCTGCCCGGCTGTATTGAGAATCGCTGTGATGTTCCGGTTCCGGTTCCGGCGTTATATTGCCGCCGTCATCAGGTTCCGGTACGGGAGTCACATCGCCGCCGTCATCAGGTTCCGGTACGGGAGTCACATCGCCGCCGTCATCAGGTTCCGGTACGGGAGTCACATCGCCGCCGTCATCAGGTTCCGGCACGGGAGTTACATCGCCGCCGTCATCAGGTTCCGGAATAGGATCCGTCGTGGGTGAGGTGTTCTCATTTTCACTGAGCATTCGGTTTTGCAAGCGGTAGTCCCAGTATTGCCCTCCCGAACCGGTCACTGCACGCTCATCAGCGGCGCTGCGACCCGGAGCAAAAGCATACAGCGTATAGGCATACGCACCGCGCGCGACGTATTCTCCCGCCAGTGCAAAAGAACTTTTGCCCGCATTGCCGCCGACCTGGATCAGCGAAATACCTTCCTGGTTATCTGCACTGCCGTTGTTGTTACTGTCGGTAAAAATACCCTCTCCGGATGGCGTCACTGAAACCAGAATGGGTTTGTCATCTGAAATCACATCGCCATTGATCAGCAAGCGGTCATATTGCAATGCGCCCGAAGTCAGTTGCGCCCGTAGCTCGACAACGTCGCTGGAGCCGGTGGTCAGATTACCATTGATGTGTATTGTGGATGCACTAACCGGAGCGGCGGAATAGCCCGAAGGGCCGCTGTCAGCATAATAAGGGGCGATGATAACGTCATCTTTCACAACCAGATCGGCGATATTGGCGTTACCGGCAAATGTGGTTCCGTTTTCCATGGTCAGCGTGGAAGCCAGCGAACCCTCGAGAACAAGCGCGCCGTTTTTAACCGTGGTGCCGCCGGTAAAGGTATTGTCACCGTACATGTAAAGATTTGCCCGGCCGTCTTTGCTCAGACTGCCGGCGCCTTCCAGCGTAGCCGCAATAGTGACATCCGCCGTGCCCGATGTACTTTTATCACTGGCATCGCCGGCTTTCACCGAAAGTATGGCCTCGTCGCCCAGGAGCACATGACCTTCCAGTTTGCTGCGGCTGTGCATTTGCAGAGTCGAACGGTCTCCGAGAGTGATGTCACTATCAAGTGTTCCATGTTCAGTGAGCTGAAGCAGACCGCCTTCATTAAGGTTTAACGTGCTTATCTGGAAAGTTTCATCAATCCAGTCGTTGCTGAAAGTCGCGCCACCCGCATGTGGTGTCATCCTTCCGCCCAGTGAAAGCGTACCGTTGCTGACGGTCATATTATTAAGCCAGCCGCCGCCGGTCAGGGAATAGTTATCGGTGCTTTTGGCGGACGCTAATATAACGTTGAGCCCCTGCGCGGTATCAGGTGTGCCCAGGCGTCCGATAAAGGTTTCAGATTTCGTGTTTGCCAATGTCAGCGTGGAACTGTCATCGGGATTAGCATTGATGATGGTCGCGCCAGAATCACTGTGATTAATCGTCGTGAAGCGCATGTCATAGCCATTGAGATCCAGTTTCCCCCCGCGGTAACCGAAATAAATATGGGCGGGGTCAATCTGGTCATCTCCCTGCAATTGCACGGTGGGTCTGCCACTGACAAGGGTCACTGAGGAAAAAGCGCGATGGTGGCCCGCCCCGTCGTCCTGCTGAGCCAAAACAGCCGTGCCATCCCCGATATTTAATTCCCCCGGATTATCGCCAAAGGCGTTGACGTAAAGTGTACCGGCACCAATTTTATGCAGGCTGTCTCCCGCCACTCCGTTAACTTCCCAGTCAACTCTCTTACTGGCATCAATCTCAATACCGCCACCCATCCAGGTATTATTTTGACCGTCGGCGGAGATAACCCGATAGTTGTTGGAAAACTGTAATTTACCTGCGCCCTGATTAATTGTCGCATCCAGGACAATTAATCCGCCATCACCGTTGAAACGCAGATCCTTAGAAGCATCAAGCTGAGGGTTCCGCACATCCGTGCCTATATTTCCTGCCATGATATCTTCCGGGGTGAGAATAAACTGGCCGGGAAGACGGGTGTCGATACCATGCCATTGCCAGCCAGAGTTGCCCTGAATAATGTCGCCAGAAGCCCCCGTGCCGGTCCAGTGAATATCCCCTTGTGCTGCGATATCAATGACATCTGGATCGGTATAATTGTTGACAATGCTGCTTATAAAATCGGTGGGTAAACCCAGCCCGTAAGTACCAAGTGTGTGCGGCGCACGGTTTTCAACGCCGGTACCCGATGTTGTTACACCATACATCTTCCACTTTTTATCAACATTGTCGTAGACCAGTATCGGGCTTCCGCTGTCTCCCTGGTTGGCGGCAATATCCAGAGGCGAGGCCGTATTATTATTAATCCAGTAAATTTGATTCTGAGATATCGTTTGCGGATTTAATGTTCCGGCACTCTTCCACATATAAGAATATTTTGTTAACTGATTCAATGTCTGGCCTGCCGCATCAATCTGATATTGATACCCGGCCCCTACTCGCGTGAAGTATACATACCTGCCATTATTTTTATTCTCGTAAACATCAGAGGGTTTGACTATTTCAACAGGAGCGACTTCAGTAATGACTTTATTTAAGCGGTCGACATTAAAATCTGCATTCGGGTCATTATTATAATTTATGACCTCATATTGTGTACTGTATTTAGCGTTAGTCCCGAAAGTGGCATTTTCGAACCAGCCAAGGTGAGTCACGCTGGTGACATAGTTAGCCCCGATAACAGTCGCATAGCCCGCAGTACTTGCGCTGGCAAAGTCCGGCAGAGAGAAGGGAAGGATCCCCGCAGGGGTTCCATCAAGGTTAAATACCTGCACGTTATTGGCGCCAGGCTGATATTTTCCCAGGTTTTCCGCGAAGTCGCGATAGTCCTGTACATCAATGTTCTCGTTCATTACACCGGCACTGGCATTGAATATGCAAAGTGATATCACTCCGCTCAATAATTTAACTTTCATATATTTACTTCCTTGAAAATAAATCCATCCGTTTTAAGTATGTTTATTTTTCTTTGATAGGGTTAGTTAATTAGTTGACGTTGTAAATAGCCCATTAAATGAATTTAAGGTGAATTTGATGCTAATGAATTAGGTGTTCGTGTTAATTGTTTAGTTTTTTTATTTTATGAAAAAAAGAGGAGTGGTGTTTTCTTGCAGGCAGTCTAGAGGGAATAAATTTTCTAATCAAACAGGATTTTGAAAATTGTTATTCATGTCTCTATAGTTTGATGATTTAAATAATAAAACAGGGAAAACGCTAAACATCTGCTTTGGTATGACGGACTTGTTTACCTCAATAATGTGCGTAGTCTACAGTTAGATGTGGCAGATGATGAGTCAGGTTAAGCAGGAAAGCTCAAATATTCTGATTCATCGGAATCCAACACAAACCGGTGGGTACCGGAAATAACAGGAGTTTCTCGTTCGTGTTAACCCTTTTGCATCTTTTGTCTGCTATTTCTTTGCTCGTATGGGGGACGCACATCGTGCGTACCGGCATCATGCGCGTTTTTGGCGCCAATCTGCGCCGTGTTCTGAGTAACAGCGTGGAGAAAAAGCCGCTGGCGTTTGTCGCCGGTATTGGCGTGACCGCACTGGTGCAAAGCAGTAATGCGACGGCACTGCTGGTAACGTCGTTTGTGTCGCAGGGGCTGGTTGCCCTGGCACCGGCGCTGGTGATTATTCTCGGCGCGGATGTCGGGACCGCCGTGATGGCGCGTATTCTGACTTTCGATCTCTCCTGGCTTTCTCCGCTGCTGATTTTCGTCGGCGTGGCCTTTTTCCTCAGCCGTAAACAAACCCGCGCCGGGCAGATGGGGCGCGTCTGTATCGGGCTTGGCCTGATTTTACTGGCGCTGGAACTGATTGTTGGCGCGGCAACGCCAATCATGCAGGCGTCGGGCGTGAAGGTTTTATTCTCTTCTCTGACCGGCGATGTGCTGCTGGATGCGCTGACCGGCGCAGTGTTTGCCATCATCAGTTATTCCAGCCTGGCGGCGGTGTTACTGACGGCAACGCTTGCGGCGACCGGCGTTATCTCGCTGAAAGTGTCGTTGTGTCTGGTGATTGGCGCAAACCTTGGCAGCGGGCTGCTGGCGATGATCAACGCCAGTAAAATGAATGCAGCCGGTCGCCGTGTGGCGCTGGGCAGCACGCTGTTCAAACTCATTGGTTTAGTGATTGTGCTGCCGTTTGTCGGGCCGCTTTCCGTGCAACTGGCGCGTCTGGGCATACCGGATGAAGAACTGGTCATTTATTTTCACATGTTCTACAACCTGATCCGTTGTCTGGCGATGGTGCCGCTGACCGCGCCGATGGCGAAGATTTGTCAGCTGATGATTGCTGATGTGCCGGAAGACGATCCACGTTTGCGTCCGCGCCATCTGGACGTCAGCGCGATTGATACCCCGACGCTGGCGCTGGCCAATGCCGCCCGCGAAACCCTGCGTATGGGCGATGTAGTGGAACATATGCTGATCCTCAACCGGGAAGTAATGCACGGAAAACTGGCGCAGGATCGCGAGGTACGGCGTCTCGATGACGATGTCGATGTGCTGTATACCGCCATCAAACTGTATCTGGCGCAAATCAACAAAGAAGGGCTGGGCGAAGACGATTCACGCCGCTGGGCGGAAATCATCGAAATGGCGCTGAATCTGGAACAGGCCGGTGACATTATCGAGCGCATGACCGGCGATATCACCGCCAAATCTCACGCCACACGCCGCGCATTTTCACCGGAAGGGCTGGTGGAGCTGGAAGCATTGCATGAGAAATTGCTCGACAACCTGCGTCTGAGTCTGGGGGTTTTCCTGTCGAACGACCTGACCAGCGCACGTCGTCTGCGCCGCTCCAAACACCGTTTCCGTATTCTTGACCGGCGCTATGCGCACGCCCACGTCGATCGCCTGCATCAGCATAACGTGCAAAGTATCGAAACCAGTTCGCTGCACCTTGGGTTGCTGGGCGATATGAAACGTCTTAACTCGTTGTTCTGTGCGGTGGCGTATAACGTGCTGGATCAGGATGAGCAGGAAGATGAACAGCGTGAAAATAACGATGATATGAAGCGGGTATGAGTTTTGGGATCGGGTGTAAACAATGAACCGGACGCGAACGATGCGCCCGGTTTTTTTGGCTTATCAGTCTTTTTTAACCGGTTTACCCGACCAGTAACCGGCCAGCAACGAGCCGGAAAGATTGTGCCAGACTGAGAACAGTGCGCCCGGCAGTGCAGCCAGCGGGGTGAAATAGATTTTCCCCAGCGTCGCCGCTAAGCCTGAGTTTTGCATCCCGACTTCCATCGCCAGCGTGCGGCAGGTGGTTTCGTCAAACCCGAACAGCTTCCCGCCCCAGTAACCGCTCAGCAGGCCAATGCCGTTGTGCAGAATCACCGCCACAATCACGATCAGGCCGACGGAACCGATAAAGCCCTGACTGCCCGCCACTACGGCGCTAATTATCGCCACGATACATACCATGGAAAACAGCGGCAGCAGCGGCTCGATGCGTTTCACGGTTTTGGTGAACAGATGATGAATAATCAGACCCGCTAAAATCGGGATAACCACGATCTGCAAAATGCTCAGCAGCATACCTTCCACATCCACTTTGATATGCGTATCAACGTACAGACGTGTCAGCAACGGTGTGGCGAAAACACCGACCAGTGTAGAGACGGCAGAAATCGTCACGGACAGCGCAACGTCACCTTTGGCGAGGTAAATCATCACGTTAGAGGCAGTGCCGCTGGCGACGCTGCCGACTAAAATCATCCCGGCGGACAAATCAGGTGGCATATGGAACAGTTTCGCCAGCACCCAGGCGGCCAGCGGCATCACCAGATAGTGCAAAAAAGTAGCGGCGGCGACCGGGCCCGGACGCGACAACACGCGTTTGAAATCACCGAATTCGAGGGTAACGCCCATCGCGAACATAATCAGCATCAGCAGGGTGGAAACATGCGGGCCAATCGGGGTGAACGTGCCGGGCGAATAATAGGCCGCGACGGATAACAGCACAGCCCACAGCGGGAACAGGCGGGTTATTTTGGCTAACATTGAGGATGATCCTTGTCTTTGTTGTTTTGCAAAAGGTACAGACAAAAAAAGACCGGGCACATGGCCCGGTCTTTTCAGATACCGCGCCCGTCGTTATTCGAATAGGTTGCGGTGTAGTGTTTTTACGACCTGATCGGCATCATTGCCCGGCACCAGGAAGCACAGGTTGTAGCTGCTTGCGCCGTAGCAAATCATGCGGATGTTGAACGGATCCAGCACGCCAAACACTTCTTTGCCAACGCCACAGGCCTGCGACAGCTTGTTGCCGATAATAGCGACCAGCGCCAGATTTTCTTCCACTTCCACGCGGCACAGTGAGGATAATTCTGTCAGCAGCGAAGTGGTCAGCAGGCTGGCATCGGAAGAGGTGGAGCCGGTGGTATCCAGCGTCAGCGCCACGCTGACTTCTGACGTGGTGATAAGATCCACGGAAATGCTGTGACGTGCCAGAATGCCAAACACTTCGGCGAGGAAACCGCGTGAATGCAACATGCTCAGGCTGTGCAGCGTGACCAGCGTTTGCCGGCGGCGCAGGGCAATTGCGCGGAACAGCGGCGGACTGTCTGTGGTATCGCACACTAACGTGCCGCCGCCCGACGGGTCTTTGCTCGAGCCGACAAACACCGGAATACCGCGGCGTACCGCAGGCAGTAATGTGGCCGGGTGCAGAACTTTCGCGCCAAAGGTCGCCATTTCAGCGGCTTCTTCGAAAGCGATACGATCAATGCGTTTTGCTGCCGGAACCAGCCGCGGATCGGTGGTGTAAATCCCCGGTACATCGGTCCAGATATCCACACGAACAGCGCTGAGCGCTTCACCCAGCAACGCCGCCGTGTAATCGCTGCCGCCACGGCCCAGCGTGGTCGTGCGGCCTTTGCCTTCAGAGCCGATAAAGCCCTGCGTGATCACCAGCGCGTCCTGCAGGCGCGGTTGCAGCTGTGAAACGGTTAACTCGCTCAGTGTCTTTGTGTCCGGTTCTGCACGACCAAAACGATCGTTGGTGCGCATGATTTTACGCACGTCGAACCATTCCACCGGCACGTTGCGCTGGCGGATGATTTCAACAAACAGAAGGGTAGACATCAGCTCGCCGTGGCTGACCAGTTCGTCGGTCAGCGCCGTTGATGTCGCGAGGCTGGCGGCTTCGGACAGCATAGCGATGTTTTCCAGCATGCGGCCCAGCTCTTCGCGGATCACCGTCGGATTGTCCAGACGGTCGATAATGGCATTCTGGATACGGCGAATTTCATCAAGCAGGAACGCCCGGCGCTCAGCTTCTTTGCCTTCGGCCAGTTCGACTAATAAATTGGTGACGCCCGCAGAGGCGGAGAGAACAACCAGACGCACTTCAGGGCGCGACAGAACGATATCTGCGCTGCGATTCATGGCGTCGAAATCCGCTACGCTGGTACCGCCGAATTTGGCGACGATAACGTTGCCCAGAGGCTGCGGGTTGGCGTTGCGGGTTGCTGCGTAATTCATGTAAAACCTCGTGTCAGGGTCGTCATACCAGACGGCCATCTATTCCATAAACTCTAAGAATTGGCACAAGGGGAGAGCGGGAAGGGGGCAGACGTAGAAATGCTACGATACACCCAGAAGCGCTCCACCTTGTCGACATCCTCACGGATGCCCGGTGACAACCCAGGGGATTCAGCCCCTGTAGCCGATCTTATGCCTGCCGAAGGCTTCAGACCTCGGCGTCGCTCCCCCTGATGTACCCTCGCAGGATTTCGGTTCCTCCGATACACTTCCTGGGCGACGCGCCTCTTCTGGCTCACGCGACACGCGCGCGAGTTAGGTGCTTAGGAATAACGGGTTCTCGCCTTTCTGTCAACGGCAACAGGCCGCTAACGCCACATTTTGAACGATTGTCATCTAATATTGTTCTCTGTCATTGTGATTTAGCAGATCTGACCTATCGCAAGAAAAGGCATCTCATCTCGGGAACTTCAGGATACAATCGGGACAGTTACCTCATATTTATTCTCAGCCTAAGAGCATTGCTATGAAAAATATCAATCCAACTCAGACCGCTGCCTGGCAAGCCCTGCAGCAGCATTTCGACAAGATGAAAGATGTGCAGATTAGCCATCTGTTTGCTGAAGATGGTGATCGTTTCTCCAAATTCTCTGCCACGTTTGAAGACCAGATGCTGGTCGACTTCTCTAAAAACCGTATCACGACAGAGACGCTGGACAAACTGCAGGCGCTGGCCAAAGAAACTGACCTTCAGGGCGCCATCAAATCGATGTTCTCTGGCGAGAAGATCAACCGTACTGAAGACCGCGCGGTGCTGCACGTTGCCCTGCGTAACCGCAGCAACACGCCAATCGTCGTGGACGGCAAAGATGTGATGCCGGAAGTCAACGCGGTTCTGGCGAAAATCAAAGGTTTCACCGAACGCGTTATCGGCGGCGAGTGGAAGGGTTATACCGGCAAAGCCATCACTGATGTAGTAAACATTGGTATCGGCGGTTCAGACCTTGGCCCGTTCATGGTGACTGAGGCACTGCGTCCGTACAAAAACCACCTGAATATGCATTTCGTCTCCAACGTGGATGGCACGCACATCGCCGAAACGCTGAAAGATTTGTCACCGGAAACCACGCTGTTCCTGGTGGCATCAAAAACCTTCACCACTCAGGAAACTATGACCAACGCCCACAGCGCGCGTGACTGGTTCCTGAAAACCGCGGGCGACGATAAGCATGTAGCGAAACACTTCGCGGCACTATCGACCAACGGTAAAGCGGTGAGTGAATTTGGTATCGACACCGACAACATGTTCGAGTTCTGGGACTGGGTCGGCGGCCGTTATTCACTGTGGTCCGCAATCGGTCTGTCTATCGCCCTGTCCGTTGGTTTTGATAACTTCGAACAACTGCTGAGCGGCGCTCACGCGATGGATAAACACTTCGCCAATACTCCGGCAGAGAAAAACCTGCCGGTTCTGCTGGCGCTGATCGGCATCTGGTACAACGATTTCTTCGGCACCGAAACTGAAGCTATCCTGCCATACGACCAGTACATGCACCGCTTTGCTGCTTACTTCCAGCAAGGCAACATGGAATCAAACGGTAAGTTCGTTGACCGTAACGGCAATCCAGTGGATTACCAGACTGGCCCGATCATCTGGGGCGAGCCGGGTACCAACGGCCAGCACGCGTTCTATCAGCTGATTCACCAGGGCACCAAAATCATCCCTTGTGACTTCATCGCGCCAGCTATCAGCCATAATCCGCTAAGCGATCACCACGCGAAATTGTTGTCTAACTTCTTTGCACAGACGGAAGCGCTGGCATTCGGTAAATCTCTGGACGTCGTCGAGAAAGAATTCGCCGATCAGGGTAAAAAACCGGAAGACGTTAAACACGTTGCGCCGTTCAAAGTGTTCGAAGGCAACCGTCCGACCAACTCTATCCTGCTGCGTGAAATCACGCCTTACAGCCTGGGTGCGTTGATTGCGATGTATGAGCACAAAATCTTTACTCAGGGTGCAATCCTGAACATCTACACCTTCGACCAATGGGGTGTGGAACTGGGTAAACAACTGGCGAACCGTATTCTTCCTGAACTGGAAGGCAGCGAAGATGTGACCGGCCACGACAGCTCGACCAATGGCCTGATTAACCGCTTCAAGAACTGGCGCTAATCCCCCGTCATCCTTCAGGTTGTTTCAGCGTTGGCTGCGTGAACTCACCCCGGTCACTTACTTATGTAAGCTCCCGGGGCTTCGTTCCCTTGCCGCCTTGATCCAGCCCCAATGATTTAGAGGGACAGGTCGAAATATTTCTAAATAAAAGGGTTAGCCTCAACGGGCTGGCCCTTTTTAATGCCGCTTTTCCGGCACAGACTCTGTGGTATTCTGCGGGTATTCATAACAAAAGTGGGATGTAGATCACATGGCAGGATCAAAACGCGCAATGATGATATCCGTCATTATGCAGCGAATCTTGAACGTTTTCTTATTGGGACTGGCCGCGATCCTGATGATTTTTATCGGGCGCGAAACCTATCATCTGGCGATGGTATTGTTCGTTAATAATGACCAGTCTTCGTCGTATCTCCTGATAGAGGGGATTGTGATTTACTTCCTCTATTTCGAGTTTATTGCGCTGATTATCAAATACTTTTCCTCGGGTTATCACTTTCCGCTGCGCTATTTTATTTATATCGGTATCACCGCAATTATCCGCCTGATTATCGTCGACCATAAAAGTCCTTATGACACGCTGGTTTACGCCTGTGCGATCCTCGTGCTGGTCGTAACGCTGTTCCTGGCAAACGGCGAACGTCTGCGTCGCGAATAAAACAGGCCATTACTGCCCCGCATTCATGCGCTAGAATGCGGGGCAGATAATTCATTGGAGGTATGAATACCTTCATTACGGAGCCGTTGATGTCTGATTCCCATTCCTCTGAACAATCCCCAATCCACTGGTTTGACGACCCTTCGCAGGTCCCTGCGGATGTTGCCGACTGGCTGATGGAAATGGGATCCATGACCCGCCGGTTTGAAAAGCAGGGTGTTACCGTCACCGTAAAGCCACAAAACGAATGTTTTGTCAGCCGGGGGGAACTGGGTGAAAGTGAAGCGCAGCAGTTACCTGAAAGTGCCCGTTACTGGATCCGCGAAATTGTGTTGTTTGGCGATGCCGAACCCTGGCTGCTGGGCCGCACGGTCATCCCTGAAGAAACGCTGACCGGACCGGATCTGGCGCTGGTTGATTTAGGCACCGTCCCGCTTGGACGCTATCTTTTCAGCGGCAATAACCTGACCCGCGATTACATTCATTTAGGGCAATTGCAGAGTGAAAATGGTGACTTATGGGCACGTCGTTCCCGCCTGCGTTTGTCAGATAAACCCCTGCTTCTGACTGAAATTTTCCTGCCAGACTCGCCGGTACATCGCCCCGAGGGCAAAGTGAGTAAGGCATGAGCCAGACTAATCAACAAGGAGAGCAGAGAGTGTCAGGAAGTATGACTCAGGGCACATGGCGTGATTACTGCCGCCTGATGCGTATTGATAAACCGATCGGCTCGCTGTTGCTGCTGTGGCCCACATTATGGGCGCTCTGGGTGGCCGGTGGCGGAATGCCTTCGGCAAAAATTTTGCTGGTTTTCGTGCTGGGCGTGTTTTTTATGCGCGCTGCCGGGTGCGTGGTGAATGACTACGCCGACCGTAAATTTGACGGTCATGTCAAACGTACCGCGAACCGTCCGCTGCCAAGCGGTGCGATTTCCGGTAAGCAGGCGAAAATGCTTTTTGCCGGGCTGGTGCTGGTTTCGTTCCTGCTGGTTCTGCTGCTTAACCGCATGACGATTTTGCTGTCTCTTGCCGGGCTGGCGCTGGCATGGATTTATCCGTTTATGAAGCGGGTCAGCCATTTGCCTCAGGTGGTTTTGGGCGCGGCATTTGGCTGGGCCATTCCGATGGCGTATGCGGCGGTGAGCGAAAGCGTACCGCTCAGCTGCTGGCTGATGTTTGCCGCTAATATCTGCTGGACGGTGGCGTACGACACGCAATACGCCATGGTTGACCGCGATGATGATTTGAAAATCGGTGTGAAATCGACAGCGATTCTGTTCGGTCGTTTTGACACGCTGATTATCGGCCTGCTGCAACTGGCGACGTTAATACTGATGGGCATTGTCGGCCATCTTTCCCAGCTTGGCGCGCCGTTCTACTGGTCGCTGCTGCTGGCCGCTGCGCTGTTTGTGCATCAGCAAAAGCTGATTGCTAAACGCGAGCGTGACGCCTGTTTCCTGGCTTTTCGCCAGAACAACTATGTCGGACTGGTGCTGTTCCTTGGCATTCTGATGAGTTTATCTGCTTTCAGCTTCTGAGCCTTTCAGGCAATAAAAAACGCCCGGTCTTTTTATAAGCCCGGGCGTTTTGCTTTATGGCGTTACCGCAATGATTTTAACGTCAATCAGTGATCGGTATCGCGCACGTCCATTTTAGGCTCAGCCGGAGGTTCTGTCGGTTGCGGCAGTTCCGAAGGCATACCTGCGCTTTCAATGGTGAGCTTGATATCCGGCGTCATCAAATCGCTGAGCATGATGTAAATCTCTCGCGTTTGCTCCTGAATCGCATCACCGCTGTCACTGATATAGCCCTCAGCGCGTAACGTGCCGACGAGCGTCGAGAACACCGCTTTGTCGAAGAATTCTGGCGCATTGATACCGTGAAGTACGGACAAACGCTGCGCCATAATCCGGCTCTCTTTTTCCAGCGCACCACGGTTGATACTTGGATTATTGGTGAGCAGGGAGAAGGTGATCGCGTAGCGTTGCAGCGTTTCACGCACACCTGCGGCCAGCAGTTGCAACGTGCGGATACGCGCCGGGTTAAGCGTCAGTTCGTCGTCTTCCAGATGAATGATTTGCTGACGAGCCAGTTCCAGCGTCAGGACATCCAGCACCTGCGGCAGCTCCGACTTATCGAAATACATAAACAGTTCAGCTTTGAGCATCGGGTAAATCAGCTCTACCTGACGCAGCAATTCAGCACGACTCACATGGCGGTGGTGCATCACGATACTTGAAATCAGCGACGGCAGAACCAGCATATGGTGGATGTTGTTGCGGTAATACGTCATCAGCACCGCTTGTTCGCGCGGCAGAACGATGATGTCGCCGATATTGTCTTTCTCGACCTGGAACTTGTTCATGTTCAGCGCGTGATCGAGCAGCTGATCGGCGCTCAGATCAGGCACGGTCGAATCCGCGTTATAAGGTACGTTACGCAGCAATTGCAGATAGCAGTCGATTTGTTCGATCAGCTGTTCGCGGGTCAGTGAGCGCTGTCGTGATGCCAGCAGCGCGGTACAACACAGGTTCATGGCATTGGCTGCCGCTGAGTTGTTGATACGCACCATGATCTGCTCTGCCAGATCCTGCACCGTTGGCGTCAGCCAGCTTGGACGTTGCGCTTCGATAGGATCGATTGCTTCACGCCAGGTCGGCACATTCTGGTTCAGGTACGTGGTCAGATGCAGCGGCTCACCGAAATTGACATAACCCTGGCCAAGGTTGCGCAGTTTGCGTAGACCATTGAGCATCTGGGTCAGGCTTTCTTTTTCTTTGGTCGCACCGCGCAATTCTTTCGCGTAGGTCCCCACTTCCATCACGTGCTCATAACCGATGTAAATCGGCACTAACGTAATCGGACGTGAACCGCCGCGCAGCATGGCCTGAATGGTCATCGCCAGCGTACCGGTTTTGGGTTCAAGCAGGCGTCCGGTGCGTGAACGACCCCCTTCGACAAAGTATTCGACCGAATAACCACGGCTGAACAACTCGCCCAGATATTCACGGAAAACGGTGGAATAGAGTTTGTTGCCTTTAAAGGTACGACGAATGAAGAACGCGCCAAGACGGCGGAAAATCGGACCGGCTGGCCAGAAATTCAGGTTGATACCGGCAGCGATATGCGGCGGCACCAGCCCCTGGTGATAGAGCACGTAAGACAACAGCAGGTAGTCCATATGACTGCGGTGGCAGGGCACATACACAATTTCCTGACCATCCAGCGCCAGCTGACGGACACGCTCAGCATTGTTGACGTTGATGCCTTTATATAAGCGGTTCCACGTCCAGCTCAGCACACGGTCCGACAGACGCACGGCCTCATAAGAGAAATTCGCCGCGATTTCTTCCATCAGCGCGATAGCATTCTGCTGGGCTTTTTCATGGGAAATTTTCTTGCTGCGGGCTTCGTCTTCAATCGCTTTTTCGATGGCCTTGGAAGCCAGCAGCTTATTGAATAAATCCTGACGAGCTGGAAGGCGCGGGCCGACTGCCGCCAGACGCTGGCGGGAGAAATGCATGCGCGCCACGCGTGCCAGTTTCTGAGCGATAGTTTTGTCTGTACCGTGTTCCGTCGCCATATAGCGCAGGGAAACGGTATTAGAGAAACGAACAAAACTGTCACGTCCGAGCCACAGCACGGCGAAGAATTTCTGGATGCCATTCAGCACGCGCAGATGCGGCGTATCATCCTGACCTTCCCGGCCCGGCGCACGACCAAACATCACGGAAACTGGCAGCATCTGAATGTCTAAATCCGGATTGTTGCGATGCAAATCCAGATAGTCGTGGAACAGCTTTACGGATTCCTGCTTCGGCGTGTAATAAGAGAATACGCGCGGGCCTTCAGCAATGAAAACATGGCTTGGCAGCAGGGTTCCGTCGATTTCCAGCGGAATAAGAGGGTCGGGCAGATTCTCGGCCAGACATTGCGCACGCAACGTCAGCAAGTCTGCTTTGGAGTTATAAGGCAATACGTACAAAATCGGGCGCGTCGGGTCTAAATGCAACTCGGTAACCGGATCTGAAGGTATGACCTTGCTCTTTACCAGCAATGAGAGTGGTAAATTCAATAATGTGTAATAAAGTCTACGCCAACCTGACATAAAAACGTGAAGCCTCTTGTTAGCAATTTCGCCGCAAGGATACCAGAAAGCTCAGATGAGATCTGTGGTGATGCGATACCATATAACAGCTAAAATGCTGCAAACACTCAAAGGATCAGTACCCGAAATGGCGAACCAAGTCACCGGATTTACCCGAATTTATAAAGCAGCCGGATATTCCTGGAAAGGATTGAAAGCCGCATGGCAAAATGAAGCGGCTTTTCGCCAGGAAGCCAGCGTCGCTATCCCGCTAATTTTGTTATCTTTCTGGCTGGATGTCAGCAGTATAGAACGTATCCTGCTGATTGGCTCCGTCGTGCTGGTGTGTGTGACTGAACTGCTTAACAGCGCCATTGAATCCGCGATTGACCGCATCGGGCCTGAGTTTCACGTCCTGTCTGGACGTGCGAAAGATATTGGCTCCGCCGCCGTACTTCTGACCATCATATTGGCGATTTTTGTCTGGGTCAGCATCTTTTGGCCGCGATGGTTCTGATCTGGAACCTGTATTCCAGGAATTGTCGTTATGCCCTGTTTTTATTCAATCTTAGGTTTTCATTGCCCGTTTAGCTGTATATACTCACAGCAAGACTGTATAAACAACCAGGGGGCGGAATGAAAGCTTTAACGACCAGACAACAAGAGGTCTACGACCTTATTCGCGATCATATCTCCACCACCGGTATGCCACCGACCCGCGCAGAGATTGCATCCCGTCTGGGGTTCCGTTCCCCGAACGCGGCGGAAGAACACCTGAAAGCGCTGGCGCGTAAAGGCGTTATCGAGATCGTTTCCGGTGCTTCGCGCGGTATTCGTCTGCTGATGGAAGAAGAAGAAGGTTTACCGCTGATTGGCCGCGTTGCCGCCGGTGAACCGCTGCTGGCTCAGCAGCACATCGAAGGACATTACCAGGTCGATCCGGCCATGTTTAAACCGAGTGCGGATTTCCTGCTGCGCGTCAGCGGGATGTCGATGCGTGATATCGGTATTCTGGATGGTGACCTACTGGCAGTACACAAAACGCAGGACGTCCGTAACGGGCAGGTTGTCGTTGCGCGTATTGATGATGAAGTCACGGTCAAACGCCTGAAGAAACAGGGCAGTGTTGTTCAGCTGTTGCCTGAAAACAGCGAATTCCAGCCGATTGTGGTTGATTTGCGTGAACAGAATTTCAGCATTGAAGGTCTGGCGGTTGGCGTTATCCGCAACGGCGACTGGATCTAATCTGCGCTTAAGTTCTACGTTGCAGGTGCATTGGCCGCCTCTGACGCGCCTGTAAATATCAGTATCTCATCGCCCCGTTTTGGGGCGATATTGTTTGAAGCTGCTTATAAACTTTCCCGATAAAATCCTTTTTCTCATGTGTTATCCGCTGCGTTGCCTGTTTAGATCAAATGCCGGATTTGCACTCTCTGTGCTCTGAATTACAGGCCTTTTTCAGTCAGACAGATTCCAATTCCACGTTATATCCTGCTTTGGATTAATCCTAATAGTGGTTTTTATCCCTGTTTTGGGAAGACGAATCCGCATTCTCTACTAAGCTTTGAAGTGTTAAGGACGGGCTGCCAGCAAACGTGCAGCTCCACAACCCAAGGTAACAGGAGATATTTATCATGAATAAGGACCAAGCCGACGGTAACTGGAAGCAGTTCAAAGGGAAAGTGAAAGAACAGTGGGGTAAGCTGACTGATGACGACCTGACAGTCGTTGAAGGTAAACGTGATCAGCTGGTAGGTAAGATTCAGGAGCGATATGGCTATCAGAAGGATCAGGCCGAGAAAGAGCTCAAGGATTGGGAATCGAAAAACAAATATCACTGGTAACACGCGACTCCCCCTCGCGTATCAGTGACGTATCCTGAGTTATTGCTGCTCCTACCCGGAACACTTTCAGGATACGGGTACAAGGATGTACCCAACCTTCAACATCTTCCTTCTACATCTTCCTTCTACACCTTAAATTATCCGTTCAGCTGCGTTAAAACCCTTCCGCTTTACGCCTTTTGAAATTCCATCAAAAACACCTGATTTCTCAGCGTTTTTTTACCACAATGCTGTGGTCGTGTTCGCAATGATCGTGGCTGTCGCAGGTTTCAACAACTTTGCATTCGGCACATAAGCCATGCGCTTCAACGACCGAATGACGCAACTCAAAACCAGATTCAAGTGCCAGTTTCGCCAGACGTTCTTCAATGCCGTCTGTGGTTTTTTCCGTGACCAGCCCGCAGCGGTCACAGATAAATAGCGCGGAAGTGTGGCTCGGCTCTTCGAAATGATGGCAAAGCACATAGCTGTTAGCCGATTCAACCCGATGAATAAACCCTTGTTCCAGCAGAAAATCCAGCGCCCGGTAAACCGTTGGCGGTTTGGCCTGTGGTTCGCTGACGCGCAGCAGATCCAGCAAGTCATAGGCGCTGATCGCACCGGGTTGTTGCGCCATCAGTCGCAAAACTTCCAGCCGCTGCGGTGTAAGACGAACATTGCGCTGCTGGCAAAGTTCTTCAGCTTGTGAAAGTAATTTTTCCGGATTATTCAGGGTCATAGCAACATTCTCTGAGCGCAGATTGGGATAAATAGGCCACATCATGCAGCCATTCTTAATTTTATCATGCTTCAGCCAGATCGACGAATTATGCGCCGCTCAGCCCGCCATACCTTCCAGCGCTTTTTCCACATACAGGTAACCAATGCCCATAATTTGCTGCTCGCGGCTTAGCGTGCCGGGCGCAATGTGTGTCGCCTGCGTTTTGACATGATCGGTTCTGTCAAACGGGTTCAGCCCGCTCTGTGCGCGGACGGCGTTCAGCCAGACGTCGCCGAATCCGCAACTGCGACCGTACAGATAAATACGGTTAATGTTCAAAATATTGAGGAAATTATACAGGCTCAGTCCCAGCGCCCGCGCACCCTCCATCACCTGCGCGCAAAGTGCCGCGTCGCCCTGATGAAACCGGTCAATCAGCTCCTGCGTGCCCGGTGTGCGTGGTGGCTGCAAAGGATTCTCTGTCACGATAAGCTGCCGGGCTTTTTTCTTCAGCGCCGACAGCGAAGCCAGCGTTTCCAGGCAACCATAGCGACCACAGGCGCAGCGGCTGCCCTGCGGATCGACAATCGTGTGCCCGAGTTGCCCGCTGCCAAAAAGGCTGCCGCGATAAATCTGCTGATTGATCACGAAAGAAGATCCGATGCCGTAATCGACGTTGATCACGCAAAAATCATGCTGGTCGTTCGCGTGCTGCCACTTCTCGGCCAGCGCCAGCATGATGCAGTCGTTATCCATCAGGATTTCGGTTTGCAGCTTCTCTTCGAGCAAATATTTAATCTCGATTTCGCCGGTCCACGGTGCCTGCGGCATGCGCTGAGACACGCCGGTAGTCGGATTCACCTGCCCGTGGATCGCCAGCGCCAGCCGGATTTTGAGGCCGGGGAATTTCTTCCGATACTGATGAAAACAGGCTTCGATCTGCGCCAGCATCGCTTCCGGCGTTTTGACCGCAATATCCGTCAGCTGGTAGCCGCTCAGCGGCAAAATCAGCCGGTTCACCAGAATGCTCTCGATGCGATAAGGCGTGATGTTCATGCACAAGATCGTGCTGTCATCCGTGGCGACCTGATAACTTCCGCCGCCAAGCCCGCGGGAATGCAAATTCACCGGATTATGGGTGATCAGTCCGTCGTTTTGCAGATCATCAAGGATCTTGCTGATAGCCGGAATCGACAGATGTGAAAGCCGCGACAGCGTTGATTTACTGGTATTTTTCTCCCGGTAAAGCAACGTCATCAGCACCTGCTTATTAAACTGACGTACCCGCAGATTGTTCAATCCTTCCATCGGCATTTACTAAACCCCGTTTACTGAATTGCGTGACCGTAGCGGATCCGCGTCTTTTGTACGTTGCGTAGACTCTCGAAATTGATATTTAGGTATGACGTATTGAGGACAAATCATGAGCGGAACAGTAAAAGTCTGGCAGGAAGCGGTGGATTTACCGACCTGGTTAACAGGGAAACAGGACACGCACCCGATGTTTCTGGCGCACCGGGTGTATCAGGGCTCGTCCGGCGCGGTCTATCCGTACGGCGTGACCGATACGCTGACCGGTGAGAAAGTCATGAAAACCTATCAGGCGCTGTATCTGGAAAATGATTATATCAAAATCATGCTGTTACCCGAGCTTGGCGGGCGTGTACATCGCGCCTGGGACAAAGTAAAACAGCGTGATTTTGTCTATTACAACGAAGTCGTGAAACCGGCACTGGTCGGCTTGCTCGGGCCGTGGATTTCCGGCGGCATTGAATTTAACTGGCCGCAACATCACCGCCCGACCACTTTTATGCCGGTAGACTTCACGATTGCCGAGCAGGAAAACGGCGCGAAAACGGTCTGGATGGGTGAAGTTGAGCCGATGCGCGGTTTGCAGGTGATGACCGGTTTCACGGTGTATCCGGACAAAGCGTTGCTGGAAATCAGCGCGAAAATTTACAACGGCAATCCAACGCCGCGCCATTTCCTGTGGTGGGCGAACCCCGCGGTCACCGGCGGCGACGGTCATCAGAGTGTATTCCCGCCGGACGTCACCGCGGTTTTCGATCACGGCAAACGCGACGTCTCGTCATTCCCGATAGCCACCGGCACTTACTACAAAGTGGATTACTCGGCAGGCACCGATATCTCGCGCTACAAAAACATCCCGGTGCCGACTTCATACATGGCGGATAAATCTGACTACGACTTTGTCGGCGCGTATGACCACGATCAGCAGGGCGGATTACTGCACATCGCCGACCATCATGTTTCGCCGGGCAAAAAACAGTGGACGTGGGGGAACTGCGATTTTGGCCGTGCGTGGGACAGAAATCTCACTGATAACAACGGGCCGTACATCGAACTGATGACCGGCGTCTTCACCGATAATCAGCCGGACTTCACCTGGCTGGATGCATATGAAGAGAAATGTTTTGTGCAAAACTTCCTGCCTTACAGCGGGTTAGGTACAGTGCAGAATGCTTCTGAGCAGGCAGTAGTTAAGCTTGAACGTCACGGAGATACACTCAAGTGGGGCGTGTACGCCGTCAGTCCGTTGCAGGCCGCACGACTGGAAATCGCCGGTGAGAAGGACAGCGAACTTCTGCTCGAAGACGCGATAAACCTGCAACCGGGCGAAGTGATTCAGAGCGAGCTGCGCGGCGAATTCCCGGCGCGCCTGCGGTTACGTTTGCTGGATAAACAGGGTGCTGAATTGCTGACCTATCAGGAGCATCAGGCCGAAGAAATGCCGCTGCCCTCGCCGGCAACCGCGCCGTTGCCTGCGGCGGAGGTTACTTCTGCCGATGAAGCCTGGTTTATCGGCCAGCATCTTGAGCAGTATAACCACGCCAGTCAGGGCGCAGAGAACTACTACCGGCGCGGCGTGGCGCTCGATCCGCTGAATTATCGCTGCAATCTGGCGCTGGCGACGCTGGAATACAACCGGGCGAATTTTTCTCAGGCTGTCACTCTGGCGGATGCCGCACTGAGCCGTGCGCACCGGCTAAATAAGAATCCGCAATGCGGCCTGGCGAGCCTGATCCGCGCCAGTGCGCTGGCGCAAACCGACGATTTTGATGCCGCGTTTGACGGTTATTACCGTGCCATATGGAGCGGTAACGCCAAACCGGGCGGGTACTTCGGGCTGGCGCAGATTGCGACCCGCCGCCAGCAGTTCACGCAGGCGCTGAATTTCTGTGAGCAGGGGCTGGCGACGCAGGCTAATCATTACGGGCTGATTGGCCTGAAAGCTCTGTTGCTGTGCCTCAGCGGGCAGGATGCGCGTCCGTTTATCGACACACATTTGCAGCAATATCCGCTTCACTACCTTTTGCATTTTTTACGCTATCACCTTGCGCCGGACACCGGCGCTGCGACTGAGCTGCACCGTGTTACCGGGCGTCGTGGTGAAAATGCCATGAATATCGCCATGCAACTCAAGGAGTGCGGGCAGGATTTGCTGGCGCGGGAAGCCCTGCGCGTGCTCGACAGTCAGGAAACACTGCCGCTGTATTTGCGTGCGAGCCTTGAGGACGAAGGGCGCGAAGCCTTGTGTCAGGCAGCGCGGCGCGTTTTCCCGGACAGGGTTCGTTTCCCGCAATGGCTGGCGGAAGTTCGCCTGCTGGATGCATTCCCCGATGACGCCTTTGCCCTGCATCTTCTGGCCTCTTTCCATTACAGCAAAGGCAATACCTCTGCCGCCGTGACCTGCTGGCAGCGCTGTCAGACGCTTGAACCAGACTTCGCCGATGCATGGCGCGGGCTGGGAATTTATGCGTGGAACCACCAGCACGATGCCGCCGAAGCGCGCCGCTGTCTTGAAGAAGCCTGTCGGTTACAGCCGCAGGATGCGCGTTTGTTATTTGAATCTGATTTGCTGAACCGGCTGGCCGGTATCCCGCCGCAAATCCGTCTCGCGCGGCTGGAGAAGTTACTGCCGGTGGCGACACAACGTGACGATCTGACCGCCGAATTGCTCGGCCTGTATAACCTCAGCGGTCAGTTACAGCCCGCGAAAGCGCTTCTGGCCGACCGGCAGTTCCATCCGTGGGAAGGTGGCGAAGGGCGGATCACCGGGCAATATCTGATAAATAAACAGCTGCTGGCCTTTGAAGCGCTGAATGCCGGAAACGCAGTTGCAGCGCAGGCTTTGCTGCTGTCGGCGCTGGAATATCCGCATAACCTCAGCGAAGGGCGGCTGGTCGGGCAGACCGACAATGACATCTGTTTCTGGCTGGGCGTCTGCGCGCAAAAACTACAGCAGCATAAGCAGGCGCAGGCGTGGTTTGAGCGCGCGGCGGCCGGTGATAAAGGCATGGGCGAGCGGCGCTATTACAACGATCAGCCGGTCGATTATCTGTTCTATCAGGGAATGGCGCTGCGCAAACTTAACGATCCGGCGCAGAGTCGTCAGGTCTTCACGCAGATGCTGGAATGGGCCGCCAGTGCGGAAATACAGCCGGTCACCGACGACTTCTTTGCTGTGTCATTGCCGGATTTGGTGGTGCTGACCGGCGACCGTCAGAAAGACCATCGCATCCACTGTTTGCTGGTGAAAGCGCTGGCGCTGCGCGGGCTGAACGACGACGGTTCCGATGATGTGCTGCAACAGATTTTTGCGCTGGATCCGTCCTGTACGAAAGCGCATCTCTTCTCGCAACTGCCTGACTGTTAACCGGAGAAAATCATGCCGCTCTGTTCTCTGGAAAACCACCATCTTGCGCTGACTGTATCGTCTTCGGGCGGCACGATTTTACAGCTTAGCGCAAGACGCTCCGGCGGGGATTTTCCGCTGCTGCGCCCGGCCATGCTCAGTGACGAAACACCCGCGGCGCAGTCTGCGTGTTTTCCGCTGGTGCCGTTCGGCAACCGGCTGAAAGGGAATGCGTTCAGCTTTGAAGGGAAAACGTACCGTTTGTCGCCCAATACCGCCGATGCGCATTACCTGCACGGCGATGGCTGGCTGGCGGAGTGGGACTGTATTTTTCAGGGCGCGGAGTCACTGACGCTGGCTTTTGAGCATCACAGCGACAGCTATTGTTATCACGCCGAACAGCGTTTTTTGCTCGCCGGCGACCGGCTGGAGGTGACGATGACCGTCACCAATCTGGCCGATTATGCACTGCCTTTCGGGCTGGGCTGGCATCCGTTTTTCCCGCTGACGGCGTCCACCCGTTTGCAGGCTGTCGCTTCGGGTTACTGGCAGGAAGAGGCGCAATGCGTGGCGGGGAAACATCATCAAAATTTGCCCGCTGATCTGGATTTTTGTACATCCCAGCCCTTGCCGCGCCGCTGGGTGAATAATGGATTTTCCGGCTGGAATGGTTCGGCTGATATCGTCTGGCCGGATGCCGGACAGCAATTACGGCTGACCACTCAACCGGCCTGCCCGGTGTATTTCCTGTTTATGCCAGATACCCGTTTCGACCCCGGCTATCAGCACGATTTTTTCTGCATTGAACCCATGACCCATGCGGCAAATGACCATCATTTGCCGGGCGGTGGCTCGCTGACGGTTTTATCTCCGGGCGCTCACCTGACACAGCAAATGTCGCTGCACTGTATTGCACTGTGCGGCGACGAACATGCCTGAATGAGGAATGATTATGTCTGACTCACAAGCTTTGAATATGCCCTACGTATGGATGATTTGCCTGGTGGCTGCCTGCGGCGGCTTGCTGTTTGGTTATGACTGGGTGGTGATCGGGGGAGCCAAGCCTTTTTACGAGGCGTATTTTGGCATCACCGACGCCGCGATGTCCGGCTGGGCGATGAGCTCCGCCTTGCTGGGCTGCGTGCTGGGCGCCGCGGTTTCCGGTTCGCTTTCTGACCGGTTTGGCCGTCGCCTGCCGCTGATTATCGCTGCGGTCTTATTTACCGCTTCCGGTATCGGCACGGCACTGGCATTCAGTTTCGACTCCTTTGTTTTCTGGCGTATTGCGGGCGGTGTCGGTATCGGTCTGGCCTCCGTGCTGGCACCGGTTTACATCGCCGAAATCAGCCCGGCAGAAAAACGCGGCCGCTTTGTCGCCGTCAATCAGCTGACCATTGTGCTCGGCGTTCTGGCCGCACAACTGATTAACCTGATGATTGCTGAACCCGTGGCGTCTGCCGCCGCGCAGGCCGATATTTTGCAAAGCTGGAACGGACAAACCGGCTGGCGCTACATGTTTGGTGCGGAAGCCATTCCGGCGGCAGTCTTTTTAGTGCTGATGTTTGTGGTGCCTGAATCCCCGCGCTGGCTGGCGAAAGCGAACCGTTATGCGCAGGCCGAAAAGGTTTTGGGCCGCATCGGTTCTGCCGGATATGCGCGTTCAACGCTGGCGGATATCCGCCGTTCTCTCGGTTCTGAAAGCCAGAAAGTGCCGTTCTCGGCGCTGTGGGAACCGCGCGTCCGACCGATTGTGCTGATGGGTATTGTGCTGGCGGTTTTCCAGCAGTGGTGCGGCATCAATGTGATATTCAACTATGCGCAGGAGATTTTTGCGTCTGCCGGATTTGATATCAACGACACGCTGAAATCGATTGTCGCCACCGGCCTCATCAACCTGATTTTCACGCTGCTGGCGTTGCCGCTGGTGGACAAAATCGGGCGTCGCCGTCTGATGCAGTTGGGTTCTGCGGGCCTGACCGTGATTTATATTCTGATCGGGCTGGCCTACACCTTTGGCGTGATGGGATTACCGGTGTTGCTGCTTGTGCTGGTGGCCATCGCGATTTACGCCATGACGCTCGCGCCGGTAACCTGGGTATTGTTGTCTGAAATCTTCCCGAACCGTGTGCGCGGCAACGCTATGGCGGTCGGTACGCTGGCGCTCTGGATTGCCTGTTTCTTCCTGACGTATACCTTCCCGCTGATGAACGCGGCGCTGGGCGCGGCGGGCAGCTTCTTTATCTACGCGGTGATTTGTATGGCGGGCTGGATTTTCATTCAATGCAAAGTGCCGGAAACGCGCGGTGTCACGCTGGAAGTGCTGGAGCAGCGTCTGAGCCGTACCGCCGCAGAGCGAAAAACCGACGATGCGGCCGTGTCGCAAAGCCGCTAAACCGGGCAAGATGCCGAATGTTTGTTCTGTGGTATAATCAGCGATTAACTTCCCTCTGGCCGCCGTGCCGGAGGGAGCGCCATGAACCCTCAGCGAATGTCAGGCCGATGTCAGAAACTCAACACGCAATGCCCCAAAACGCCATGTCCACAACCCAGCCATATTCCGCTCAGCGTTTTTCCGTTGCGCCTATGCTCGACTGGACCGACCGACACTGTCGCCATTTCCACCGACTGATGACTGGCCAGACATTGCTGTACACCGAAATGGTCACTACCGGCGCGATTATTCATGGCAAAGGTGATTATCTGGGCTTTGGCAATGAAGAACATCCGGTGTCTTTGCAGCTGGGCGGCAGCAATCCGGCCGATCTGGCGCACTGCGCGAAGCTGGCAGAAGAACGCGGCTATGACGAGATCAACCTGAACGTCGGTTGTCCGTCGGATCGTGTGCAGAACGGTATGTTCGGTGCCTGCCTGATGGGTCAGGCGTCGCTGGTGGCGGACTGCATTAAAGCGATGCGCGATGTGGTGTCGATTCCGGTCACCGTCAAAACCCGCATCGGGATTGACGATCAGGACAGCTACGAATTCCTCTGCGATTTCATCCGTCAGGTGTCTGAAAACGGCGGCTGCGATACCTTTATCATTCATGCCCGTAAAGCCTGGCTTTCCGGCCTGAGCCCGAAAGAAAACCGTGAAATCCCCCCACTGGATTACCCGCGTGTTTATCAGCTCAAGCGTGATTTCTCTCATCTGACGATGGCGATTAACGGCGGCATCAAAACGCTGGAAGAAGCCAAAACGCATCTGCAACATATGGACGGCGTGATGGTGGGCCGCGAAGCTTATCAGAATCCCGGCATGTTGCTGAATGTGGATCGCGAGCTTTTTGGTTCCGACGCGCCGCTGAAAACCGGGCCGGATATTATCCGCGCACTGTATCCGTATATCGAAGCGGAGCTCAGCAAAGGCACTTATCTGGGCCACATCACCCGCCATATTCTGGGTCTGTTCCAGGGCGTGCCGGGTGCGCGTCAGTTCCGCCGTCATCTCAGCGAAAACGCGCATAAAGCGGGCGCCGGCATCGACGTGGTTGAACAGGCATTGCAGATGGTTGCTCAGCAGCAGGCAATGGCAGCGGAGCAGGCATAAAAACAGCGTGATAAAATTCACTATCTGTTAGTCAAACTCACTATCTTTTCGCAGGCCGTTTGTGCCTGCGGATTATTTTATTCTTTATATTCAATCAATTATTTATCCCCTCACACTGGCACGTTTCTTGTAATAGCTTACCCGTGTTCTGACATCACGTCTTATTGCACATGGCTTATTAAGGAGCACCCGATGCTGGAAATTCTCTTCGTGCTTGGTTTTTTCTTTATGCTGATGCTGACCGGCATTTCCCTGCTGGGCATGGTGGCAGCGCTGATCGTGGCATTTGGTCTGATGATGTTGGGCGGCTTCTTTGTGATTGTTATTAAAATGTTGCCGTGGCTGATTTTAGCGGTCGCTGCCGTCTGGGTTTACCGGACATTTATCCGGCCTGACGAACCAAAATATCGCCGTCGCCGCCTGCCATAAAAAATTCGGAAGATAAGTCGTTTTCATAACTTCATGAAATAGAAAAGGTTGATGGCGGCGTTTTGAGCACAAAAAAATGTAAACGTTACATCTATAACTTTTACTTATGTGCTAGCGATCACAAGCTGGATCAGAATGTGCGGTCGAAATGCATAAATCATATTTTTTAACATGGGTGACTGTTAGGATGGAATTCATACGTGGTCAGCAGGCCGCAAACTGAATTCATCAAGTCCGGTGAGGCACACAATAGTCACACAAGTGACACCGCCCTCCGGATTTACCCGGCAGTACCCTACAGCAGTACCCGTCTGAACTCAGAGGTCGTCTGTATCAGGCAGTAAAAAAGGCTTCCATCCGGAAGCCTTTTTTGCGTCTGTTACTTGCCCGGGATCAGCAGGCTTGAGCCTTGCGTGATGCGGCTTTCCAGCGTTTCGTGGGCGCGTTTAGCTTCGGAGAGCGGGAATTTCTGCGCGTCGCTGACGTCCACTTTTATCGCGCCGCTGGCAATCAGCGAAAACAGCTCGCCGCTGGCCTGGGCCAGTTCTTCGCGATTGGTTACATAGCCATTAAGCGAAGGGCGCGTGACGAACAGCGAACCTTTCTGATTCAGGATCGCCAGATCCACGCCTTTCACCGGCCCGGACGCATTCCCAAAGCTCACCAGCAAACCGCGGCGCTTCAGGCTGTTCAGGGATTTTTCGAAGGTGTCTTTGCCGACAGAATCATAAACCACGCCGACTTTCTCGCCGTTGGTCAGTTCGGCCACGCGGGTGGCGATATCTTCTTTCTGATAGTTAATCGTCGCCCAGGCACCGGCTTCTTTGGCGCGAGCGGCTTTTTCATCAGAACCGACAGTCCCGATCAGTTTTACGCCCAGCGCTTTTGCCCACTGGCTGGCAATCAGCCCGACACCGCCTGCGGCAGCGTGGAACAAAATGGTTTCGCCCGCCTGCACTTCATACGTCTGGCGCAGTAAATAGTAAACCGTCAGCCCTTTCAGGAACGACGCCGCCGCCTGTTCAAAGCTGATGGCATCCGGCAGCAGGGCGATTTTCTCCTGCGGTACGTTATGGATTTCGCTGTAAGCGCCGAGCGCGGATTGTGCGTAGACCACGCGGTCGCCCGGTTTAATGCCGGTCACGTCGTTGCCGATTTTGGTGACAACGCCTGCCGCTTCGGTACCCAAACCGGCCGGGAAACTGGCTGGTGGATACAAACCGCTGCGCACATAGGTATCGATGTAGTTAATACCAATGGCTTTGCTCTCAACCTGAACTTCACCGGCCTTAGGTTCTTGTGGCTGATAATCAACGTATTGCAGAACGTCAGGTGTACCTGTTTCAGAAAACTGGATGCGCTTTGCCATGTTTTTCCCTCGTGATGGAGTCTGATTTCAACCCTAGGCTAAATGGCCGGGACAATCCAGATTTTAGGCACAGCCGGTTAATACCCTTTTGAAATGAGACATGACAACCTATACTAACGCGCACGTTGCGCTTCTGATTTTCGGAAGTCCGACGCTCATAAAACAGGCGCTTACAGCAGGAACAAATCCACAGATGGCAGCAAAAAAACCGACCAATCAACAGAACGAAACCCGCGATCGTCAGATGGAAGGCCTGAAGCTTCCGCCGCATTCGCTGGAGGCTGAGCAATCCGTTCTGGGCGGGCTGATGCTGGACAACGAACGCTGGGATAACGTCGCGGAGCGCGTGGTCAGCAATGACTTCTTCAGCCGTCCGCATCGCCTGATTTTCACCGAAATGCAGCGTTTGCTGGAAATGAGCAAACCGATCGACCTGATTACGCTGTCCGAATCGCTCGAACAAAAAGGCGATTTAGACTCGGTCGGTGGTTTCGCTTATCTGGCAGAACTCTCTAAAAACACACCAAGTGCGGCAAACATCGGCGCTTATGCCGATATCGTGCGCGAACGTGCCGTTGTGCGTGAAATGATTTCAGTCGCCAACGAAATCGCCGACGCCGGTTATGATCCGCAAGGTCGCAGCAGCGAAGACCTGCTCGATTTAGCCGAGTCCCGCGTATTCCAGATTGCCGAAAGCCGCGCCAGTAAAGACGAAGGCCCGAAAAGCATCGACCGCATTCTGGAAAGTACCGTTTCGCGTATCGAAGAACTGTTCCAGCGCCCGCACGATGGCGTGACGGGCGTATCGACCGGTTATGCGGATCTCGATAAGAAAACCGCCGGTCTGCAAAAATCTGACCTGATTATTGTGGCGGCGCGTCCGTCGATGGGTAAAACCACGTTCGCGATGAACCTCGCCGAAAACGCAGCGATGATGCAGGATAAACCGGTCTTAATCTTCAGTCTGGAGATGCCCGGCGACCAGATCATGATGCGTATGCTGGCGTCACTTTCCCGCGTCGACCAGACCAAAATCCGTACCGGCCAGCTCGACGATGAAGACTGGGCGCGTATTTCCAGCACCATGGGGATTTTGCTCGAAAAACGTAACATGTATATCGATGATTCCTCCGGTCTGACGCCAACTGAAGTCCGTTCCCGCGCACGCCGTATTTTCCGCGAACACGGCGGTCTGAGCCTGATCATGATCGACTACTTACAGCTGATGCGTGTTCCGGCGCTGTCCGATAACCGTACGCTGGAAATCGCCGAAATCTCCCGCTCGCTCAAAGCACTGGCGAAAGAATTGCAGGTGCCGGTGGTGGCGCTGTCGCAGCTGAACCGAAGTCTGGAACAACGCGCCGACAAACGTCCGGTCAACTCTGACTTGCGTGAATCCGGCTCCATCGAGCAGGACGCCGACTTAATCATGTTCATCTATCGTGACGAGGTTTATCACGATAACAGTGAAGAAAAAGGCATCGCGCAGATCATCCTCGGTAAGCAACGTAACGGCCCGATCGGCACCGTTCGCCTGACGTTTAACGGGCAATGGTCGCGGTTTGATAACTATGGCGGCCCGCAATACGACGAAGACTAATTGTGCGGGGCTATCTTGCTTGCCATTTTGCCTTCGGGCAGTGCTCACTTGTTGTGGCAAAACCAGCTCATGTACTTGCGTGTACACTCTGGTTTTTCCGCGCTGGCCGAATGCAAACTTCGCCCCTTTAGCCTGTTAAAACCCCAAAAAATTCACATTAAAGGACTCAAAATGAAAGCGGCTACGGCTGTCATTGATCGCCGCGCTCTGCGACACAATCTGCAACGGGTGCGTCATCTGGCGCCACAAAGTCGTCTCGTTGCGGTCGTGAAAGCAAACGCTTATGGGCACGGTCTACTGGAAACGGTGCACAGCTTGCAGGATGCCGATTATTACGGCGTGTCCCGGCTCAGCGAGGCGTTATCGCTGCGCAAATCCGGCATTGTTAAACCCATTCTCCTGCTCGAAGGTTTCTTCTCACCGGATGAATTGCCGCTGCTGGTGGAACATCAGCTCGATACCGCTGTTCACAGCATCGAACAGCTCGACGCTCTGGAAAACGCGCAACTGGCGCGCCCGCTGAATGTCTGGCTGAAACTCGATACCGGAATGCACCGTCTGGGCGTGAGCCCGGCGCAGGCAGAGACGTTTTATCAGCGCCTCAGCGCCTGCAAAAATGTTGTTCAGCCGGTCAATATGATGAGCCATTTCTGCCGTGCCGATGAGCCGGAAAGCGATGCCACGCCGAAGCAACTGGCCTGTTTTAATGCGTTTGCCGCCGGTAAGCCGGGGCAAAAATCGATTGCCGCTTCCGGCGGGATCCTGCTCTGGCCGCAGTCGCATATGAGTCTGGTGCGTCCGGGGATTATCCTTTACGGCGTATCGCCGCTGGAAACCGGAGACGCCAGCGATTTTGGCCTGCAACCGGCGATGACGCTGACCTCCAGCCTGATTGCGGTGCGCGAGCATTTCGCCGGTGAACCGGTCGGTTACGGCAGCACCTGGACCAGCGATCGCGACACCCGTCTGGGCGTGGTGGCGATGGGGTATGGCGACGGTTATCCGCGCAGTGCGCCGAGCGGAACGCCGGTGCAGGTCAATGGCCGCATCGTGCCGCTGGTCGGACGCGTTTCGATGGACATGATCACGGTGGATTTAGGACCGGACGCGACGGATAAAGTCGGCGATGAAGTCATCTTCTGGGGGCCAGTTCTGCCGGTCGAACGCGTTGCGCAGGCAACCGGCATCAGTGCGTATGAACTGGTCACGCAGCTCAGCGAAAGGGTTTGCCGCCAGTATATTGGCGACTGACATTTACTTCTTCACCGCCAGCCACTGGCTGACAATTTGCTGATATTCGCCGGTGGCTTTACTCAGGTGAAGCCACTGGTCGACATACATCTTCCAGCTAATATCATCACGCGGCAGCATGTAGGCTTTCTCGCCATATTGCAGCGGCTTTTTCGGGTTCACCGCACACAGTTTCGGATAGCGTTTCTGCTGATACAACGCTTCGGACGCATCGGTAATCATCACGTCTGCTTTCTTATCCACCAGCTTCTGGAAAATCGTCACGTTATCGCTCAGCGTCAGCGTGCCTTTTGGCAGATGGCTGTGAACAAACGCTTCATTGGTGCCACCCGCCGGTTCAATCAGGCGAACGGAAGATTTATTCAGCTGCTCAACGGTCTGGTATTTCCGCACGTCTTCGCAACGCACCAGCGGAATTTTCCCGTCCTGATCCAGCACATTGGCGAACCATGCTTTTTGCTGGCGTTTCAGCGTGACTGAAATACCGCCCATCGCGATATCACAATGCCCGGCGTTCATTTCATCCGGCAGCGATTTCCAGGTGACCGGCACCCAGGTCGGTTTTACGCCCAGACTGGCCGCCAGTGATTCTGCCATGGCGATATCAATGCCTTCGTACTGGCCGTCTTCTTTCAAAAAGGTGTACGGTTTGTAATCGCCGGTGGTACAGACATTCAGCGAGCCTTTCTGTAATACACGTTCAAGACGGGATGACGTGGCGTCTGCGTGGGCGAGTGCGGGTATTACGGCAAGAAATGCGAGAGGGTAGAGGATTTTTTTCATTATTCTTTCCTTGAGTTTAAATCACGTGCAAGTATAAGAAAAAACAGCCGATAAGTAATTAACCGATATATACCCGTCATACTTCAAGCTGTTTATGCGTTGGCTGCACCTGCTCACCCCAGTCACTTACTTGAGTCAGCTCCTGGGGATTCACGGCCTTGCCGCCTTCAAACAACTTGAATTAATTTGGGTATAGTCTTTGCAAAGTTAAATCACTTTATACAAAAATTAAAACGACAGGAAAGGTGCTATGTACAGCGTTGATGATTACGACCTGAAAATTCTGACCTTATTACAAGCTAACGGAAGACTGACTAATCAGGAATTAAGCGAACTGGTAGGATTGTCCGCATCACAATGCTCACGTCGTCGCATTGGTCTGGAACAGGCGCAGTTAATCCTCGGTTATCATGCACGTCTGGCTCCGGAAGCGCTCGGTCTGGGTATGATAGGTTTGATTGAAGTCAGGCTTATCAACCATTTACCTGCGCAGGTTGACGCTTTCCACAGCATGCTCGGTGAAGTCGATGCCATAATCGACGCCTATAAAACCACCGGTGATGCGGATTATCTGCTGAAAGTTGCCGTCAAAGATTTGGCCGGTTTGAGCACATTGATCAGCCAAATCCTGTCTGTACACAAAAGTGTGGCGCACGTGAAAACCTCGGTTGTGCTTAACCGTTTAAAAGAAAACGGTCTTTTAACCTTAGCCTGATAAAAATAACGCCAGCGTAATAAATAAAACCCTCTGTTTATTACGCACTATTATGGTGACTTATTTTGGTGCGGATTCCCGTTTCTGGTCCATGAAAATGAATTAAAATGCGCAATCTGCGCATGTAAAGATTAATTAACGCGTCACAAAATCTTATTTTCGTTTTTTAATGCAAATTACGTGCGTAAATATTGCCTTAATTCCCCGTCTCCTTAATTATCACGAAAAGACTTTTGAGTATTTTTTTTCGGGGAAAGGGGAATTATGGCAAGTTTAGACAATCTTAAGCCCGTCGCTGAACAACCGCACAGCGGGCACACGCTGGTTGAAGATGCGCTGGCGATTATCATCGGCACGCTGATGGTCTCGTTTGGCGTGGTGATGCTGCGTCAGGTCGGCGCGCTGACCGGCGGTACGGCGGGGATGGCGTTTCTGGCGCATTATATTTCGCACGTCTCATTCGGTACGGCTTTCTTTATTATCAACTTACCGTTCTATTATTTATCCATCCGCCGCATGGGCTGGCAGTTCACGCTGAAAACATTTGCGGCGGTGGCGCTGGTCTCGGTGTTCTCTGATTTGCACCCGCTGTTCGTTCACTTCGATCATCTCCAGCCTTTCTACGCCACGCTGTTTGCCAACGTCATCATGGGGATTGGCTTTATCGTCCTGTTCCGCCACAAAGCCAGCCTCGGCGGCGTGAATATTCTGGCGCTGTTTCTTCAGGATAAATACGGCATCCGCGCCGGTAAATTCCAGATGGGCGTCGACTGCTGCATCGTGCTGGCCTCGCTGTTTGTGGTCAGCTATGAAATGCTGATCGCCTCCATTCTGGGCGCGGTGATCGTCAATCTGATTATCGCCATGAACCACCGGCCGGGGCGTTACAGCGTCTGACGCAAAAAAAACGGCGCAGATTTCTGCACCGTTTTTGCTTTGTTTTTATGCCCGTCGTCGCCCTGTTATGCAGCGAAACCGCCGTCAATAGTCAGGCTGGAACCGGTGATATATCCCGCTTCCGGGCCAGCCAGATACGCGACGAAACCGGCGATTTCACTGTCTTTACCGTAACGATCCAGCGCCATAAAGCTCAGCATGCCTTCCGCCATTTCGCCGTCAGCCGGGTTCATATCAGTATCAACCGGGCCGGGTTGCAGGTTATTGACGGTAATGCCGCGCGGGCCTAAATCACGCGCCAGGCCTTTTGTCAGGCCGACGATCGCTGATTTGCTCATGGCATACACCGCGCCGCCCTGGAACGGGACGCGATCTGCGTTGGTACTGCCGATGGTGATGATGCGACCACCGTCAGGCATATGGCGCGCGGCCTGCTGGCTGGCAACGAAAACGCTGCGTACGTTAACCGCAATGGTGCGGTCGAAATCGTCAATGGTCAGCGCGTCCAGCTCCCCAAACGCCAGAATACCGGCGTTGTTGACCAGAATATCGATTTTACCGAAAGCCTGAGCGGCGTTGTCGATAGCTGAACGCACGCTGCTTTCATCGGCGCTGTTGGCTTTAATCGCAAGGGCTTTACCGCCGCTGGCTTCGATGGATTTCACCAGCGCCTGCGCTTTTTCGTCGGAAGAAACGTAGGTGAAGGCGACGCTGGCACCGTCATGGGCCAGACGCTTAACGATAGCGGCGCCGATGCCGCGTGATCCGCCCTGAACAAAAGCGGCTTTGCCTTGCAGTGATGGTTGAGTGGTCATTTTTGTGTGCTCCAAAACAGATGAGTTAATCGGGCTAGTGAACCGAGTATTCACCTGATCCGTGCGGTGAACTAGCCGGTAAACGCTATAATCATTTCAAACTAAAAGTTTGAAATCGGAGTCAACGGATGCTTGTTCACCTTGATTGTTTTGTGATCAGTGCAGATACCGGAAGTTTTTCTGCCGCCGCCCGACAGTTAGGGCTGACCTCAGCCGCCGTCGGGAAAAATGTCACCACGCTTGAAACTCAACTCGGCGTGCGCCTGTTTCAGCGTAGTACACGCAAGCTGAGACTGACGGAGGCCGGAGAGCGTTTTTTGCATGAAGTTCGCGTCGGGCTGACCACGGTAAAAATGGCGATGAAAGGGCTTTCCACATCGACCGAACGTCCTTCCGGCGTCCTGAAAGTCAGCATGGGAACCTATTTTGGGATGCATTTTATTCTCCCGCTTCTGCCGGAATTTCTTCAGCGTTACCCGGATATTCAGCCGGACTGGGAGTTTGATAACCGCAAGATTGATCTGATTGGCGAACGCTATGACGCGGCGATTGGCGGCGGTTTCGATCTGCCGCAGGGTATTGTGGCCCGTGAACTTGCGCCGGTTCATGCCGTGCTGGCGGCGGCACCGGCCTATCTGAGCCAGCATCCGCCTTTTCTTGAGCCTGATGACCTGGCGCGCGGTGACGGAATCCGCATTCGCTCACCGCAAACCGGTAAGATCCGCAACTTTATGCTGCGCAATGCCGGTGGTCAGCAATCTGCCGTCGGGCTTCCCGTGTGCATGACGTTTAACGAGCCGGAGGCCTGCTGCCGGGCAGCAGAAATGGGCCTGGGAATTGTAATGGCAAATATACCGGATCTTCTTCCGGCGCTGGAAAGCGGCTCACTGGTGCGTGTACTTCCAGACTGGTATGCGGATGCGGGCGGGATTTTCCTTTACTTTCCGACACATAAATTGCTGCCTGCAAAGACCCGGGTATTTGTTGATTTTATTATTGAGAAATTTCGTGAGCACCATATTGCACGGCGCATTGATGCCCGCAGCAGCGGGCAAAAAACGCCCGAAAATTGACAACAATGTTGTCATCTTTTTTAACGAACTTTGATAGTCTGTGAAAGAGCAGCGATGCGCCGGTATGACTGGCGTGGATTGCCGCGCCACTCAACCAAACCAAGGAGATGTATACCGTGTTCCAACATGTTGATGCCTATGCCGGTGACCCGATTTTGTCGCTGATGGAAAGCTTTAAGACCGATCCAAGACAAGACAAAGTGAACCTGAGCATCGGTCTCTATTACGACGAGCAGGGTATTATCCCGCAACTGGCTGCGGTGGAAAATGCAGAAAACCAGCTGAACGCCGGCCCGCAATCTGCGTCAGTGTATCTGCCGATGGAAGGTCTGCCGGCATACCGCGCAGGCATTCAGGAACTGCTGTTTGGCGCGGAACATGCGGCGCTGAAACAACAGCGTATCGCCACCATTCAGACCGTCGGCGGCTCCGGCGCGCTGAAAGTCGGTGCGGATTTCCTGAAGTTCTACTTCCCGAATTCGGAAGTTTACGTAAGTGACCCGACCTGGGAAAACCACGTGGCTATCTTTGGTGGCGCAGGCTTCAAAGTGCATACGTATCCGTACTTTGACGCAGAAACGCTGGGTGTGAATTTCACCGCGATGGTCGAACGCCTGAAAACCTTACCGGCGCAAAGCATCGTGCTGCTGCACCCGTGCTGCCATAACCCGACGGGTTCTGACCTGACGCCCGCGCAGTGGGATCAGGTGATTGAAGTCACCAAACAGCGCGAGCTGATCCCGTTCCTCGACATCGCTTATCAGGGCTTTGGCGCAGGTATTGATGAAGATGCTTACGCGATCCGCGCGATGGCGTCTGCCGGTGTGAACTGCTTCGTCAGCAACTCCTTCTCGAAGATTTTCTCCCTGTACGGTGAACGCGTCGGCGGATTGTCCGTGGTGTGTGAAGACAGCGAAGCCGCTGGCCGCGTACTGGGTCAGCTGAAAGCGACCGTGCGCCGCAACTACTCCAGCCCGCCGAATTTTGGTGCGAAAGTGGTGGCGAAAGTCCTGAGCGACAGCGCGCTGAACGCGCAGTGGAAAGCCGAAGTAGAGAAAATGCGCACCCGTATTCTCGAAATGCGCCACACGCTGGTCGACAGCCTGAAAGTCGCCTTGCCGGGTCGTGATTTCAATTACCTTCTGCAACAGCGCGGCATGTTCAGCTACACCGGTTTCAGCGAAGAACAGGTTGTCCGTCTGCGTGAAGAATTCGGCGTTTACCTGATCCTCAGCGGTCGCGTGTGCATGGCAGGCCTGAATCACCATAACGTGAAACAGGTGGCTGAAGCCTTCGCCGCCGTGCAGTAAATCCCCTTCATAATTCGGGCTGCTGCGTCGTTGGTTGCGCTCACTCACCACGGGTCACAGGGTACGTCCCTGTTTCCGGGGCTTCCTGAGCTTACCGCCTTGCTTCAGCCCGAATTATTTAGGGGAGTAAGCGTTGTTTAGGGCTGACAGCGATGTCGGCCCTTTTTTGTATTTGCGATCTCATCCCTTTCTTTTTCGCCATGTTGCTGCACACTAAATAGACGATTTCGGTAATGGAATTGTTCACCTCAGAGACGGAGAAAGGCAAAAATGACCAGTCTGGAATTGCTCGACTACTGCATGGGAAAACCCGGAGCAGAGCAAAGTACGCAGAACCCATACGGTGCAAATCAGATAAAAGTGGGCGGTGTGATGTTCGCGATGTTCTGCGATTGTCAGGGATTTGAAGCCGTTTCGCTGAAAACCAGCCTCGAAATGGCCGGAAAGCTTCGGGCAGAACACACCTGCATTCTGCCCGGCGAGAACCTCAATAAAGCGCACTGGAATACGGTCGTGCTTGACGGCAGTTTGCCGAACTCTCAGCTTTATTCCCTGATCGACAGTTCCTACAAAATGGTCGTTTCCGCTTTGCCGGAGAACACCCGTCAGGAATTTGGCGTCTGATCGCCGGGCCACTGGCCGGTGCCCAGCGTCGCAGGTGAATAATCAGGCGCTTCTCCGCGCCACGGCAACGCTGCGCGAAAACGCCATACGCGGGTGATATCCAGGCTCCAGTAACGTTCCGCACCTGACGGACCGGGGATTTCTTCCGGCTGCCAGTGAATTCTGGTGTGCCCCTGTAAATGCAGAATATCGCCGCTGGCGAAATCGATAAACAGCAGCGCGGCGCGGGGCTCGGCCAGCAGATTTCCCAGCGTATTCATATACTGATTGCCCCGGTAGTCAGGCACCCACAGCCGGTTTCCCACCAGATGCGCAAACCCCGGCTGACCACCGCGATGCGACACATCGGTTCCACCATGCGCGTGGCTGGCGATGAAAAAAGTATCGGCACGCGCAATCAGCGCGCGGGCGTCTTCGTCCGGTTCAGTCATATCTTCCCGCACGGGCAGTGGTTTGTGTACCGGGACGTCCGTCAGTTTGCGGATCTGAATATACTTCGGACAGTTGCCAAAACTTTGATCGATGAGGATCTCGATCCGGTTTTTGTCCATGCGGCCGATCCTGCCGTTTGCCCGGTTTCGTCTGCGGTTGGAGAAATCGATCCCCAGCGCGCCGACCTGTTTCCTTGGTTCCAGCGCGGCCTGCGCCGGATCGTCGGGGCGACGTGGCGCATTCACCCGCAGATGTTTGTCATCCGGGGCGCGGATAAAACCGGCGGGACCGGTCAGGATCGTCGCCACCGGCCAGCCATTTTGATCCAGCGTGGCGACAAACAGATAAGGCAGTGCGGCAAAAAACAACCGGTGCTGTTCCGGCATCGCCTCGCGTATTCCATGAGAGGAAACATCAAACCCCGCCAGATCCTGCGCAAGGATTTCATCGGCATGGAATACGCTGTTCATGGCGCTTTACAACGCTCTTTCGGGCAACGGCGACGCAGGAAGCCGCGTGAAGCCCGGCAGATTTTCAATCCGTTTCAGCCAGCGGCGGATCGCCGGATAATCTTCCAGTGAAACACCGCCTTCCGGTGCCGCGGCGATATAGCTGTAGCAGGCCAGATCGCCAATTGTGACGCGGTCGGTCGCCAGAAACTCATGCGCTTCAACATGCTTTTCCAGCTGCGGCAGGAATTTCGCCGTCAGCGCCAGCGCGTAATCATAAGGTTCCGGTGCAGAAAATTGTTTCACCATCCGCGTTGAAGCCGGGCCAAAACGCACTTCACCGGCGGCGCGGGACAACCATTTCTGCACTTCCGCCGCTTTCAGCGGATTTTCCGGCAGCCAGTGACTGTCAGGCGCATAGCGTTTCACCAGATACACCAGAATGGCGTTGCTGTCGGTGATGATGTGTTCGCCATCGACTAAAACAGGCACCTGTTGCAAAGGATTCAGGTGAGCAAATTCTTCGGTTTTGCGTTCGGCGGCACCGGCTTCTTTAAACTCAAAAGGCAGATTGAGCATCTTAAGCAATAAGGTGACGCGGTGGCAGTGGCCGGAAAGCGGCGTGCCGAAAAGCTGGATGGCGGGCATGGAATGTCTCCTTTGTCTGTGTCGTATAAACATTACTCTTGCGCGAAATGATTGTGATCCACGAAGATTGAAATTGAGTGTTTCACTTTGTGGAAGAATCTATGGACCGTTTGGATGAAATGGCGATTTTTGTCGCCGTACTTCAGTATGGCAGCCTGGCGGAAGCTGCCCGTAAACTTCACCGTTCGCCACCGGCGATCACGCGCGCGATTGCCTCGCTGGAACACCGATTCGGTGCGCGGCTGGTCGAGCGCACCACCCGGAGCCTGGCGCCGACAGAAGCGGGCGCACGTCTGGCCGAAAAAGCACGGTTGTTGCTCAGCCACTATCAGGACGCCGTGGAAGACACTGCTGAAACCCAGCTGAGCGGCCTGTTGCGGCTGACTGCGCCGGTTCAGTTCGGGCGTAAACACGTTGCGCCGCTGGTGATGGAATTTCTCGAACAGAACCCGGACATGCAGATTGAGATGATGCTCAGCGACCGGAATCTGGATCTCATCGATGAAGGGTTGGATCTGGCGGTACGCATCGGGCATCAGGAAGATTCGGGCAAAGTGGCGCGTAAAGTGGCGGAAGTTACCCGCGTGCTGGTCGCCAGCCCGGCGTATCTGGCGCAACACGCTCTGCCGCAGCATCCGTCAGATCTTGCGACGCATCAGACCATCATGGGCACGCTGCGCACGCAAATCCGTGAATGGCGGTTCGGGCCGCACGAAGACGATCTGCGCGTCCGGCTTTCGCCGCGTTTGCTGCTCAATGATGTCGAATCTCAGCTGCTGGCGGTGCGCAGCGGACGCGGAATTGCGCGGTTGTTGTCGTATCAGGTGAGCGAAGATTTGCAGGCCGGAAGCATGGTCCGGCTGCTGACGGATTTCGAACCGCTGCCACTGCCGGTTCAGCTGGTCGCGCAACAGGTACAGCAAATGCCACGCAAAGTCCGGACATTCTGGGATTTCGCCTTCCAGCGCCTGAGCGTGCTGCCGCAACTGCATCCTTTAAAGGGTGACGCGGGTCACGATCCTTTGTTGTAAAAATAACCTACTCTGAGAGTTGTGCAAAAACAGTGAGTTACTTCAGGACAGGTCGTCCGTCTGCTCACGCCAACCCAGAAGGAAAGGATGATGACCCGCAACAGGCTGAATCTTGCCACGCTTTTGATACTGGCGCTTAGCGCGCCGTTCCCCCTGACCGTTTTCGCGCAAAGCCTGCCTCAGGACGCCGACGCGTCTGTTCCGGCGAGGAACTACATCACGGCGGTGAATCCGGATCTCACGATTACCTACCGGCTTTATGCGCCTGGTGCGGAGCATGTGGACGTGGTGACCGGTGCAACGCCGGTGACTTACATTCCGCATCAGATGACCAAAGACGAAAAAGGCGTCTGGAGCTGGACGTCGGACGCGCAGAAACCCAATCTCTACGAATATTTCTTTAACGTTGACGGCCTGCGGATTGCCGATCCGGGCAGCGCCATACCGAAACCGCAGCGTCAGGTGAACACCAGCCTGATACTGGTGCCGGGCAGCATTCTGGATGTGAAAAACGTGGCGCATGGCGAAGTGCGCACATTGACCTATCATTCTGCGGCGCTAAATTCTGAGCGTCAGGTCGCGGTCTGGACGCCGCCGGGGTATACCGATGCGTCACAGCCGCTGCCGGTGCTGTATTTCTATCACGGTTTTGGCGATACCGGCCGCTCGGCGCTGGATCAGGGGCGCATTCCGCAAATCATGGATAACCTGCTGGCAGAGAAAAAAATCGTACCGATGCTGGTTGTCATTCCTGATACGGAAACCGACGCCAAAGGCGTCGTGCCGGAAGATTACGTCACCAAAGATCGCCGCAAAGAATTCTATCCGCGCAACGCTGCGGCGGCAGATAAAGAACTCACCGGGGATATTATTCCGCTGATTTCAAAAAACTTCCGCGTGCGCGATGACGCGGCAGGGCGGGCGTTAGCCGGGCTTTCGCAGGGCGGTTATCAGACGCTGGTCAGCGGCATGACACATCTTGATCAGTTCGGCTGGCTGGCAACATTCAGCGGGGTCAGCACGACGACCGTACCCAATGCAGATGTCGAAAAGCGTTTCGCCGAACCCGATAAAATCAACGCGCAGCTGAAAAACTTCACGGTCGTTGTCGGGGAAAAAGACGTGGTGACGGGCAAAGATATTGCGGGACTGAAATCTGAGCTTGAGCAACGCAAGATTAAGTTCGATTACCACGAATATCCGAATCTCGGTCATGAAATGGACGTCTGGCGCCCGGCGTACGCGGAGTTTGTGCAGAAGATATTTAAATAAGTTATAGCTGGAATGTGAATTGGTTTTAGCTCCTCCCCCTGGCAGGGGAGGAAGCCAAAAACATTAAGCCGTTTTCTTCGCCTGCTGGCTGTGACGTTCCAGCAACGGTTTCAGGAAACGTGCGGTATGCGATTCTTTGCATTCCGCGACGGTTTCCGGTGTACCGGCAACCAGAATCTGACCGCCGCCTGCGCCGCCTTCCGGCCCGAGATCGACAATCCAGTCCGCAGTTTTAATCACGTCCAGATTGTGTTCAATCACCACGATGGTGTTGCCCTGATCGCGCAGCTGGTGCAGCACTTCCAGCAGTTGCTGAATATCAGCAAAGTGCAAGCCGGTGGTCGGTTCGTCGAGAATATACAACGTCTGACCGGTGCCGCGTTTGGACAGCTCACGCGCCAGTTTAACGCGCTGTGCTTCACCGCCGGACAGCGTGGTCGCTGACTGGCCTAGGCTGATATACGTCAGGCCGACGTCGATTAACGTCTGCAATTTACGCGCAAGGGCAGGGACAGCGTCGAAGAAATCACGGGCTTCTTCAATCGTCATTTCCAGCACTTCGTGAATGCTCTTGCCTTTGTATTTAATTTCCAGCGTTTCGCGGTTATAGCGTTTGCCTTTGCACTGATCGCACGGCACATAAATATCCGGCAGGAAGTGCATTTCGACTTTGATTACGCCGTCGCCCTGACAGGCTTCACAGCGCCCGCCTTTGACGTTGAAACTGAAACGCCCCGGCGTATAGCCGCGTGAACGTGATTCCGGCACACCGGCAAACAGTTCGCGAACCGGCGTGAAAATGCCGGTGTACGTCGCCGGGTTAGAGCGCGGCGTACGGCCAATCGGGCTCTGGTCGATGTCGATCACTTTATCGAAATGCCCCAGACCTTCGATTTCTCGGTATGGCGCGGCTTCGGCAATCGTCGCGCCGTTCAGTTCGCGCTGTGCCAGCGGGAACAGCGTGTCGTTGATGAGCGTCGATTTGCCCGAGCCGGACACGCCGGTGATGCAGGTAAACAGGCCTACCGGCAGCGTCAGCGTCACGTCTTTCAGATTGTTGCCTTTCGCGCCGGAAAGCTTCAGCACTTTGGTGGCATCCGCAGGCACACGTTGCGCCGGTACTGAGATTTCACGTTTACCGCTCAGGAACTGGCCGGTCAGCGACTCTTCGTTTGCCATGATGTCTTCTGCGGTGCCTTCAGCCACCACTTCGCCGCCATGCACGCCAGCGCCCGGGCCGATATCGATAATATGGTCGGCGGCGCGAATGGCGTCTTCGTCGTGTTCTACCACGATGACCGTATTGCCAAGATCACGCAGGTGGATCAGGGTTTCCAGCAGACGTTCGTTGTCACGCTGATGCAGGCCGATGGACGGTTCGTCCAGCACGTACATCACGCCCACCAGACCGGCACCAATCTGGCTCGCCAGACGGATACGCTGGGCTTCACCACCGGACAGCGTTTCCGCAGAACGGGACAGCGAGAGGTAGTTCAGGCCAACGTTCACCAGGAATTTCAGGCGATCGCCGATTTCTTTCAGCACTTTCTCAGCGATTTTTGCGCGCTGGCCGCTGAGTTTCATATTGCGGAAGAAATCCATCGCATGGCCGATGCTGAAATCAGAGATTTCCGGCAGCGTGGTTTCTTCGACAAACACGTTACGCGCTTCTTCGCGCAGACGCGTGCCTTTGCAGGACGTACAAGGGCGGTTGCTGATGTATTTCGACAACTCTTCGCGCACGGCGCTGGATTCCGTTTCTTTATAACGGCGTTCCATGTTGTGCAGCACACCTTCGAACGGATGGCGACGGATTGATGTGTCACCGCGATCGTTAATGTATTTGAATTCAATCGTGGTTTTGCCGGAACCGTGCAGGATTGCATGGCGCACGTCGCTGCTCAGTTCGTTAAACGGCGCTTCCACATCGAAATCGTAATGCTCGCCCAGTGAGCGCAGCATCTGGAAATAATAGAAGTTACGCCGATCCCAGCCGCGGATTGCGCCACCGGCCAGGGAAAGTTCAGGGTTTTGCACCACGCGTTCCGGATCGAAGAACTGCTGCACGCCCAAACCATCGCAGGTCGGGCAGGCACCGGCCGGGTTGTTGAACGAGAACATCCGTGGTTCGAGTTCGCGCATGCTGTAGCCACACACCGGACAGGCGAAGTTGGCAGAGAACAGCATTTCGTCGGCTTTCGGGTCATCCATATCGGCGACCACCGCCGTACCGCCGGACAATTCCAGCGCGGTTTCGAAGGATTCTGCGAGGCGCTGCGCCAGATCATCACGCACTTTAAAGCGGTCAACGACCACTTCGATGGTGTGTTTTTTCTGCAATTCCAGCTTCGGCGGATCCGACAAATCACACACTTCGCCGTCGATACGCGCACGGATATAGCCTTGTGATGCCAGATTTTCCAGCGTTTTGGTGTGCTCGCCTTTACGGTCTTTCACGATTGTCGCGAGCAGCATCAGGCGCTGGCCTTCCGGCTGTGCGAGCACGTTATCTACCATCTGGCTGACGGTCTGCGCGGACAGCGGAATATTGTGGTCCGGGCAGCGCGGCTCGCCCACACGGGCAAACAGCAGACGCAAATAGTCGTGGATTTCGGTGATCGTCCCGACGGTGGAACGCGGGTTATGCGATGTAGATTTTTGCTCAATCGAAATCGCCGGAGACAGACCTTCAATATGGTCGACGTCCGGTTTTTCCATTAAGGATAAAAATTGGCGTGCATAGGCAGACAGCGACTCGACGTAGCGGCGCTGGCCTTCGGCGTACAGCGTATCGAACGCCAGAGAGGACTTGCCTGAACCGGATAAGCCGGTGACAACAATCAGTTTGTCGCGCGGGATAATCAGGTTGATATTCTTGAGATTATGGGTGCGTGCGCCCCGAACTTCGATCTTATCCATTCATCATTCCCGGATTAACTTGATAGCTCACCGTGCCGGTGACCGTCGGAAAGTGTGGCATCGCGCCGGTCAGCGAATCAGGCACAGAGAAGAACGTAACGCGCAATTATGACACAAATCACAGCCCATGCCACCCCAAAACCTGAATGTATATCCAGTAGTCGATGTAACAGGCGATCATTTACTGAGCTTTATGGAATGAATGTCCCGGCGAAGAACATCCGTTCGAGTCCGGCTGTGTTTTGTGGTTATGACGGCGGCGTTTTGTGGTTATAATGATACGAAGTGAGTCTCTCACATCTCAAACTGTGGTTTCAGCCACGACATACATCATCAGGAGAATCCACATGGCCAGCAGAGGCGTAAACAAAGTTATTCTCGTCGGTAATCTCGGACAAGATCCAGAAATTCGCTACATGCCAAACGGCGGCGCCGTTGCCAACATGACGCTGGCAACCTCCGAAAGCTGGCGTGACAAAGCCACCGGCGAGCAGAAAGAGAAAACAGAATGGCACCGCGTTGTGCTGTTCGGCAAATTAGCCGAAGTTGCCGGTGAATACCTGAAAAAGGGTTCACAGGTTTATATCGAAGGTGCACTGCAAACCCGTAAATGGACCGATCAGGCTGGCGTAGAAAAATACACCACCGAAGTCGTTGTTAACGTGGGCGGCACCATGCAGATGCTCGGCGGCCGTACCGGCGGCGGCGCACCAGCAGGTGGCGGTCAGGCATCAGCAGGTGGCGGCCAGCAAGGCGGTTGGGGTCAGCCTCAGCAGCCACAAGGCGGCAACCAGTTCAGCGGCGGCCAGCAGGCTCGTCCGGCTGCGCAAAACAACGCGCCAGCACAGAATAACGAACCCCCAATGGATTTCGATGACGATATCCCGTTCTGATTTTGTGCCTTCGGGCGTCAAAATCTGAAACTAAAAAGCCCCTCGCGGGGCTTTTTGCTTTTCTGCGCCAGACATTCTCTGACTCTTACACTTTCTCTACCGCTCCAAACACCAGCCTTCCCTGATGGAATGTCGCTTTCACGTCGGACACCCGCGCGACTGCTTCGGCTGAACAGCTGGCGTCGACCAGAATCATCTCAGCGTTGTCGTTGAGTGCGGGCCACTGGCGTTTCCCGCTGTCGTTGAGCGGCAGGACGTTGCCGGTGGCGATAGCGAGGGAGCGCGTCAGGCCGAATTCGTCGGAATTGCCGTAGAGCTGGGCGTACAGGCTGGCTTTTTCCAGCATGCTGCCGGTGCCGAACGGGGACCAGTGGTCGATCACGCTGTCGGTGCCGGTCATGACGAATACGCCTTTCTGGCTCAGCTGCGGCAGCGGCATGTTCAGTTTGCCGAGCGGAATGGTGGAGGCCACGGTGAACTGCTGTTCGGACAGCCCGTTGATGACTTCATCCAGCTCCGCGCCCTGCATCATTGCCAGCGCAAAACCGTGGCTGAGTGTCACTTTACCTTTCAGTTGCGGGTTTTTCTCCACGGTCTGAATCATGTATTTCACTGCGGCGATCCCGGCAGGCGTCGTTTCATGCAGATGAATATCCACGCCTTTATTCGTGTCGAGCGCGATCTGGAACATCGCGTCCAGCGACTTTTCCATTGCGCCGTCAACGTTGGTTGGATCCAGCCCGCCGACGTACTGCACGCCCATTTGCATCGCTTCACGCATCAGGCCGTCCACTTTCGAATGCAGCAAACCGTGTTGAGGAAATGCCACAATCTCACAGCTGAAATCCTGCTGATGTTTTTCCAGCGCGATTTTCAGGTGCTCGAGACTTTTCAGGCCGCTGACCGGGTCGATATTGCAGTGGCTGCGCGCCACGGTGGTGCCTTTGGAATGCAGCAACCCGATGATCGCTTCGGCGTGTTCGACCGACGTCGGCAGCAGTTTCGGGATCAGCACCTGCTCGCGGGCAATCATATCCATGATGGTTTTGCCTTTACGCGGGCGCGGCGCTTCCCATTTGCCGCCGTAAAAGGTTTTGTCGAGGTGGATGTGCATGTCGCGCGTGGCGGGCAGAAGCAACAGCCCTTTAGCGTCAAAGGCCGGTAACGTGCTGGTCGGGGCGTCTTTTGCAGGCTGGATCGCCACAATTTTGCCGTTATTGATATCGAGATTGTACAGGCCGGTTTGCGTACCAGTCACCATGTCGCCTTCGCGCTCGAAACCTTCTTCCAACCGGACATTCCGCAGCTGGTAGTGCGTGGCCGAAATCGTTGTCGCCTGACGGGGATCGTCACAGGTTTCAATGTTCTGACCGGCGCGGACGGTAGAAGCCGAGGTCATGCCGGAGGCCAGCAGGGCACCGGTGGCCGTGACTTTTGCACTGTTTGAGAGAAAGTTTCTGCGGCTTTGTTGCTGAGGGTTTTGCACGTCGAATTCCTTATTCATGATACTCAGAGGATGCTGCTTTTCTCTTCACCCTAAAAGATCTCTCCGGTTCCGGCTGCGATTTTTCCCACTGCCTGTCAGTGGGAAACGCAATGCTCAGCTGAGCTGGCAAAACACGCGCAATTTTCCCGCCAGCGCGATTTGCGCCGCCGTGGCGTCCGGGCGGTAAAACAACGCCAGCTCGACGTTATCCACGGTGGGTAAGCCGCTATCTGCGCCGAGAATACGGTGTTCCGGCGTGACACAGCTGGCGGGCAGAAGCGTGATGCCCAGTCCGGCGGCGCTTGCGGCGACCAGCGCGGCGAGGCTGGCACTGCTGTAACTGATCCGCCAGCTGCGCCCGATGGCGTCCAGCGCCTGGCACAATTCTTCACGATACAAACCGTTGAGCGGGAACAGCACCAGCGGCACCGGGTCGCGCTCAAAAGCCGGAAACCCGGCGCTGTCGAGCCACAGCATCGGCTCGGGACGCGACGCATTGGCTTTCTCTCCGGTCAGCTGTTTCACCAGAATAATATCCAGCATTTCCTGCTGCCACGCGCGGCGCAGTTCATGGCTCAGGCCGCTGGTCACATCCAGCCGGATATGCGGATGTTCACGGCAAAACTGCGCCAGCAAAGACGTGGTGGCGGCAGCAAAATCTTCCGGCACGCCGAGACGCACAATGCCGTCCGGCCACTGATCGCTCAGCGCGTCGTGCGCCTCGCCGTTGAGCGCGATAATTCGCCGCGCATAGCCGAGCAGCCGCTCGCCTTCTTCGGTGAGCTGAACCTGATGCGACGTGCGCTCGAGCAAGGGTTTCCCCAGCGCTTCTTCGAGACGCCTGACCTGCTGGCTGACCGTCGATTGCGAAAGATAAACGCGGTCGGCGGCGCGGGTAAAGCTGCCGGTTTCGCAGACGGCCACAAAACTGAGCAGCTGTTGCGGGCTGAACATGGGATAGCGATTCATTTCATCACTACTTCTGGTTGTGGTATTTGAAATCCGAATAGCCAGAAGAGTATCAACCTTCGCGCTCACGCACCAGACTGGCTTGTTGCGCTCCGTTTGCGCTAAAAGAGTGCCTTGTTTTAGCGCATTCCAGCCTGGCGTCGGCGGGTATTTATTTGCCTTAAGATTGTATACAAGGCTTATTGCGCAAATCCGCTTTCTGGTACAGAAATTGCTTTTTCCTTGTGAGACCTCAAGGAGAAAAATATGAAAGCGATCGTGATTGGTGGCGGTATTGGCGGGGCATGTGCGGCGATTGCGCTCAAGCGTTTTGGCATCGAAACGGCGGTATACGAGGCGGTGAAAGAGATCAAACCGGTGGGCGCGGCGATTTCTATCTGGCCGAACGGCGTGAAATGTCTGAATTATCTCGGGATGAAAGAACCGTTGCGCAAGCTGGGTGGGCAGATGCGGTTTATGGCCTACAAAGATTATCAGCAGGGCCAGACGATGACGCGCTTCTCGATGGATCCGCTGATTCAGAGCGTCGGTGAGCAGCCGTATCCGGTGGCGCGCGCGGAACTTCAGTCGATGCTGCTCGACACCTATGGCCGCGACGAGGTGCAGTTTGGCAAACGCGTTACGCACGTCGAGGAATCCGCAGACAGCGTCACCGCCTGGTTTGACGATGGGTCATCAGCAACAGGCGATGTGCTGATTGCCGCCGATGGCACGCATTCTGTGATCCGTCAGCATGTTCTGGGCTACGCCACCGAGCGCCGTTATGCCGGTTACGTTAACTGGAACGGGCTGGTGGAAATCGATGAAAGTATCGCGCCTGCCGATCAGTGGACGACATTCGTCGGTGAAGGTAAGCGTGTTTCGCTGATGCCGGTAAGCGACAACCGTTTCTACTTTTTCTTTGACGTTCCGCTGCCCAAAGGCCTGCAGGAAGATCGCGCCACGGTGCGCGACGATTTACAGCGCTACTTTGCCGGCTGGGCAGAACCGGTGCAGAAACTGATTAGCCTGATTAATCCTGACACCACCAACCGGATTGAAATCCACGATATCGAACCATTTATGCAACTGGTGAAAGGGCGGATTGCGCTGCTGGGTGACTCCGGCCACAGCACGACGCCGGATATCGGGCAGGGCGGCTGCGCGGCAATGGAAGACGCCGTGGTGCTGGCCAATGTGTTGCAAACCAATTCGTTAGGGATTGAAGATGCGCTGCTGCGTTATCAGGAAAAACGCGCGTATCGCGTGAAGGATCTGGTGCTGAAAGCGCGTAAACGCTGCGATGTTACGCACGGAAAAGAAATGGCCGTGACCGAACAATGGTACGAAGATTTAAAAACCGAAACTGGCGAACGCATTCTTTCCGGAATGTGCGAAACCATTCTGGGTGGCCCGCTGGAATAGCGCAGTGACAGCCAGGAAATAACTTTTTACAACTCCTTAAAGTTTCCTGTGGTTTTGCCGAAAATAGCATCAGAAGGATCAGGGTATCCACTGGCGCTATGGCGCAAAACAAGGGAACTATCAGGATGACAATCATTTCTGCGACAGGCAATCAGTCAGCCACTACGCTGCTGGCCGCCACCAAAACCACGGCAACGGTGACCGCTGTCGCCAGCCAGCAAGCGGCGGCGACGCAATCGACTTCCGTGACGATCGGGCAGGCGACCAGCAGCACGCCGGTTTACGCCATCACCAAACCGGCGCTGGTGTGGGAAAATGCATCTGCCGATCTTATCTCGTCGAAGCTGGCGGGAAATTTCAGTTCTGCGGGCAATGCGGCGCGTTTTGCCGGGCTGGGTGCGGCGCTGCTGGAGCGCTTTACCACGGAGGCAGGCAGTTATTCGCAATCTGTCTTAAAGCAGACGGCGGGTCAGGCTTCCTCCGTCAACATCGCGCAATCGCAACTTCATACCAAAGCGGATAACCAGATCACCCTGAGCGTGAAAACGGCCAGCGGTGCGCGGGTGGATATCACGCTGGGCAGCGATGCCGACGGTCTGGGCGTGCAGGTGAACGTCACCAAAGGCACGCTCAGCGACGCCGATCGCACGGCGCTGGCCGGTCTGGCCGACGGTTTTCAGAAAGCCATCGACGGGCTGACCGCGCAACCGCCAAAGCTTGATCTGAGCGGATTAACAAAATTCGATACCTCAGTGCTGTCTTCCGTTGATTTGCATGCCACGCTGGGCACCAAAAACAACGTTCAGACGCTGGATTTCCACGCCGACGCCAGCACGCGTTCGGTGAAATCTACCGGCGAGCTGGGCACGGTGGATATCAGCGTCGACATGAGCAAACGCGCACTTCTCGGTACCGACTCACAGCAGAAACAGGCGCTGAATCAGTATCTGAAACAGTTAAGCAGTGCGGGAACGCGGGGCAATGCCGACTCTTCGCTGATGGACATGTTCAAAGACGCATTTACTGCGCTTAACAGCAATTACGGCGCGTCGGCGACAACGTACAAAAGCAGCGGACCAGAACCGGTTCACTTCTCGCTGACTAAAACCGACAAAAACATGATGTCCGGGCTGGCCGATTTCACGGCATCAGTGACGCAGACGCCAACGGATAAAACCAATCCGATGCGCCCTGACGAAGTGGATACTTTCTCTTATCAGGTTTCGCAGGCCAGCACGATCACCGGCGACAGCACGCAGAACCGCAATATTACGCAAAAGCAGCAGTCGCATCTGGTCGCGAGCTTCCACCAGTCATTAACACCGGGGCTTCAGCTGAATCTGACCAGTGACCGGGATTCGCAGAATTATCTCTACTATCAGATTGATGATAAAGCCGAAAGCACGACGTCAGTGCAGTACCACAAAGGGGCGCTGGTGAGTGCGTCTGTGGATCAGTCGGCCAGCACCTCAACGCATATTCAGAAGTATGTGAAAGGCTGGCTGGAATCAGACACGACGACGCCGGTGGAAACGTCAAAAACCACTGATTTGCTCGGCAAGCTGCAATCCGCGTGGCAAAACGATGCGCCGCGCATGTCGTTCCGGGATTATCTGGCGCATCAGTCGCTGCCGGATCTCAGCGGTCTGGTGTTGTTGGAATCAGACCCGGTGCAGCTGAAAAACACGTCGGCCTGAATCTGAGTCCCTCAAAGTAACAGCCTCGCAGGAGGCTGTTACTCTTTCTGCTTACATCTCAAATTTCGTTCCCTGCACGGTGATTTCTGCAAATTGCAGATGGTGCATGAACTCGCGCAAAATCAGCAATGTGGCCGCGAAATCATTGCCGTCCGGCAGCCCTTCAAAGTGCGCAGGACGCCCGTTAATCACCAGTGCCAGCCGGTCAAACGTCCGTTCGACGGCGTCGAGCGACAGCGTCATCACCTCGTTTTCTGCCACACCGGCAATGCGTGCCAGCGCGCGGATATCGTTGTCGGTGCTGAACAGCGCCGCGCTTGCGGGAATGTCGTGCCGGATACGAATAATTTCATCTTCCACCACCATAATGGCGGTTTCCATTTCGTCCGGCGTGGGCGGCGTGTGGCGGAAATAGCCCACAGACGTCAGCTGTGAGCCCAGCGTCAGCGGCAAAATCTTGTCTTCAGCCGCGGAATTTCTGACGACAATTTGCGTCTCTTCGTGGCCGATATGCAGTAATACAGCGGGTGTGGTCATCGGTTTCTCCCAATCGATAGATTTCTAACATACTCCCGGCCAGCAGGATCAGGCAATCCTCAGGCAGTATTGGTCTATCTTCCTTTCGCCCGCCGGTCTTAGCATGAAGCCTCACAAACCGGAGGCATTCATGAAACAGATAAATCAAATCTATATTAACGGCGAGTTCGTCACTCCGCACGGCACCGAAGTGATGAACCTGATCAATCCGGTGACTGAACAGGTCGCGGCGCAGGTTCGTCTTGCCGATGAAACCGATACCCGCCAGGCGATCGCTTCAGCAAAAGCTGCTTACGTTTCTTTCTCACGGACCAGCAAAGCGCAGCGCATTCAGTATTTACAACAACTGCATGACGCAGTACTGGCGCGGGCAGACGCGCTGGAAGCAGTGATGAGCGCCGAATATGGCGGCTCGCTGGCGATGGTGCGCGGCACCGTAGCGCGGGCGTCCGGCGCATTTTTGCAGGCGATAAAGCTGCTCAGCGAGTATGAATTTGTCCGCCAGATTGGCAGGGCGAAAGTGGTGATGGAACCGCTGGGCGTCGTCGGGCTGATCACGCCGTGGAACGCCAGCTACGGTTTCATCTGCAACAAAATGGCGACCGCGCTGGCAGCGGGCAGCACGGTGGTGATCAAGCCCAGCGAGCTGAGCGCGGGCCAGACGCAGTTGCTGACAGAGTGCCTGCACGCCGCAGGTTTACCGGCGGGCGTGTTTAATATTGTCACCGGACGCGGCGACGTGGTCGGGGCAGAAATTACCCGTCACCCTGATATCGCGAAAATCTCCTTTACCGGGTCGACGGCGGTGGGCAAAGCGATTGCCCGCGGCGCGGTAGATACCCTGAAACGCGTGACGCTGGAGCTCGGCGGCAAGTCGCCTAACATTCTTCTGCCAGATGTTAATCTCGAAAAAGCTATTCCGCTGGCGCTGGCGGTTGGCACGATGAATAACGGCCAGGCATGCATCGCCGGCACCCGTTTGCTGGTGCCGGAGGAACGGCTGGAAGAAGTGAAAGCGCATCTGGTGCGCGCGGTGGCGAACGTCAAAGTGGGCAACCCGCAGCAGACGGATACGCAAATCGGCCCGCTGGTGACGGCAAAACAGTATGACCGCGTGCAGAATTATATCCGTCTGGGCATTGAAGAAGGCGCGGAACTGCTGTGCGGCGGCGAAGGGCGTCCGGAAGGTTTAAACAGCGGTTATTTCGTCAAACCGACGGTATTTGTGAACGTCACGCCCGATATGACTATCGCCCGCGAAGAGATTTTCGGGCCGGTGATTTCAGTGCTGACCTACCGCACTGTCGAAGAGGCGGTGCAGATGGCGAACGATACGGTGTACGGCTTGCAGGCGTATGTCAGCGGGGAAAATCGTCAGCAGGCGCGGGAAGTCGCGGCGCAGATTGTGGCTGGACGGGTATTCGTCAACGGCATGTATGACGCGCCTGATGCGCCGTTTGGCGGTTTCAAACAATCCGGTTTAGGGCGCGAATTTGGCACTTACGGGCTGGAAGCGTATCTTGAGCCGAAGACCCTGATCGACGATGAGTGAAGAGACTATGAACCCCCTGATGTCCCTGAGCGCGCGCGTTTTGCGCGCCTTTTCAGCCCTGCCGCCGGATGAAAATTCCTGTCCGACGGCGCTGCCGTGGCTGTCGTTTATCCGTTTCACGCATCCGACGGCGCTCAATAAAGGCATGCTTTCTCCGTCGATGTGCCTGATTTTACAGGGCCAAAAAAAGGTGCTGATTGGCGCGGAAGTGGTGGAATACGGCGCGGGCAGTTATCTGCTTTCGGCGATTGATATGCCGGTTTCCGGGCAGGTGACGCAGGCGACGGAAGAGACGCCGTATCTGGGGATCCGTATCGATTTGGATCTGAAAGAAATGGCCGATCTGATGATCGACATGCAGCTCGATCCGCTCCCGGCTGCGCGATCCGGCGGCGTCACGTACGTGGCAAAATCCGATGACTGTCTGGCAGATGCCTTTTTGCGGCTGGTTGTTATGCTGGATATTCCGCAGGATTTACAGGCGCTCGGGCAACTGGTGAAAAAAGAGATTTTCTACAGGCTGATCACCGCACCGGAAGGCGGCCATTTTTATCAGCATTTGCTGTCGTATTATCAGGGGAAAGGCGTGAGCGAGGCGATTGTGTGGATCAAAGCCAATTTCGCGCACCCGCTGCGGATGGATGAACTGGCAAAAATTGTCGGCATGAGCGTTTCGAATCTGCATCACCGTTTCAAGGCGCTGACGGTCATGAGCCCGCTGCAATACCAGAAACAGATCCGTTTACTGGAAGCGCGCCGTCTGCTGCTGAGCGGCAATATCGACGCGGCGACCGCGGCATTTCGTGTGGGCTACGAAAGCCCGTCGCAGTTTAACCGGGAATACCGCCGCTCGTTTGGCGCGCCGCCGTTGCAGGATATCGGCCAGCTCAGACAGCAGGGTGTAACGCTGTAGTGTGCGGCGGGCTGCGCCGCGCAAACTCCTTCACCATCCAGTCAATAAACACCCGCACGCGGGGCGAAAGCTGACGGTTACGCGGATAAAGCAGCGCTACAGGCAACGCGCCGACCGGGAAATCCGCCAGAATTTGCACCAGCGTGCCCTGCGCCAGATCGTCGGTTAACCCGTAATGCGGCACCTGCATAATGCCCATTCCGCGCCGCGCCGCTTCTTTCATGCTTTCCGCACCGTTGACCGACAAACTGGTTGGCAACATCACTTCCCGCGCTTTCCCGTTCTGATGAAAAATCAGCGGCAACAGGCCGCCGGTCGCGCTTGAGCGGTAACCAATCATCCGGTGATTAGCGAGATCGTCCGGCGTTTCCGGTATACCAAAACGCGCAAGATACGCCGGGCTGGCGCAGGTGATTTCCGACAGCGTTCCCAGCGGACGCGTCACCATATCGCTGTCTTTCAGTTCGCCCGCGCGGATCACGCAGTCGATACCTTCACGAACCAGATCGACGAAGCGGTCGCCTTCGCTCAGATAAAATTCGATCTCAGGATATTGCGCCAGAAAATCCGGCAAACCGGGCAGAAGAAAATGCCGCGCCAGTGAACCGTGGACGTCCACCCGCAACAACCCTTTGGGCTGCGCACCGGCGAAATCCATCTCGGCATCTTCCACGTCGGCCAGAATGCGCAGACAGCGCTGATAATACGCCTCGCCGTCCAGCGTCGGGCTGACATGGCGCGTAGTGCGTTGCAACAACCGAGCCTTCAGCCGCACTTCGAGCTGCTTAATGGCGTCGGTCACCGTCGAGCGTTTCAGGTTCAGATCCTGCGCGGCCTGCGTAAAACTGCGCAGCTCTACCACGCGGGTAAACAACCGCATACTGTCGAGTTTATCCATGATGATTGTTCGCCTTTTCCGGATAGTGATAACGAATATCAGGTAATTATCCGGCACCGTCAATCGGCTACTCTTTCTTCATCGACAGCAGATCCTATTCACTGAACAAGGAAATACCTCATGACGACATCCAGACAGAAAGTCGCGCTGGTCACCGGCGCATCACGCGGTATTGGCGCAGCCATCGCAGAACGCCTGGCACGCGACGGGTTTACCGTGATTGTGAACTATTCCCGCGGCGCGGCAGAAGCCGACGCGGTGGTGAGTAAAATTGAACAGGCAGGTGGAAAGGCCATCACCGCGCAGGCCGATGTCAGTGATGGCACCGCGGTCAGCCGTATGTTTGCCAGCGCACAGCAAGCCTTTGGTGGTGTGGATGTGCTGGTGAATAACGCCGGAATTATGACGCTTTCGGCGATTGCTGATACCGACGATGCGACGTTCGACCGCCTGATCGACATCAACCTGAAAGGCACGTTTAACACCCTGCGTGAAGCGGCGAAACATTTGCACGACGGGGGGCGGATCATCAACTTCTCATCGACTGTCGTCGGGCTGTATCAGCCAACCTACGGCGTGTATGCCGCGACCAAAGCGGCTGTCGAGGCGCTGAGCCGTGTGCTGACCAAAGAAATGCGTGGACGCCAGATAACCGTCAACACCGTGGCACCTGGCCCGACGGCAACGGATTTATTCCTCAGCGGAAAATCGGATCAACTGGTGGAAACCATCGCTAAAACGTCACCGCTTGAGCGCCTCGGTCAGCCGGAAGATATCGCCTCCGTCGTTGCATTCCTCGCCGGTCCCGATGGCGCCTGGGTCAACGGCCAGACGCTGAAGGCCAATGGCGGGATTATTTAATCTGATGAGTTCACGCGTACTGCGCTTCGCCGTTGCCGAAGGACCAGTTTTCTTTCGGCACTTCGACCAGACTGATGAATACGTCTTCGAGGCGTAGTCCGGCTTTTTCGTGCAGACCGTACGCTACGGCGTGATAGAACGCCTTTTTCATCTCTGTCGTGCGGCCTGCGTTCAGGGTTATCTGGATAACGATGCAGTTCGGGCTGCGCTGTATATCCAGATAGTCCGGTGAAATCATCATTTCTGCCGGAGAGTGTTCGGAGATAACAATAAACTTGTCGTTTTCCGGCACACTGAGTGTGTTGCGCATGGCGTCGTACACCACATCGCCAACGGTTTTGCGGTAGGTTTCGGGTTTTCCTTCAACCATATCAATACGTACAAAAGGCATTTTATTCTCCTCATTATTTTCTGTAGGGCTCGCATCTCTCAGGATGCGGCCTTTCAGGTATGCAACACGAGGAGCCGGTCTGTCGAGCGATTTTTTGTACGCACCGGTAACCTGTTTTACACCGTAGCCGCTTTGCGCCTGAACATCTCCAGCCAGGCCGGACGGCAGAACATCACCAGATTCCCCAGCAGAATAAGCGCCAGTCCGACAATGGCATTGATATGCCACTGATAGCCTTCGTAGAAGGTGGAAACGGTCAGCGCCACCAGCGGGAACAGCAGCGTGCTGTAAGCCGCCTGACTCGCGCCGATGCGTCCGACCAGCGTGAAATACATGCCAAAAGCCAGCACCGAGCCAAATACCGAAAGATAAACCAGCGAACCGAGGTATTGCGGCCTCAGGTCGATGGCGAAGGACGCGCCCTGAACCAGACTCAGTGCGCCCATCACCGCGGTGCCGTAAAACATCGCGTAAGTATTAGTGGAAAGGACATCCAGGCCGTGGCGCTGATGGCGCGAGCTGATCATATTACCCAGTGAGAATCCGTACGTACCGAGCAGGCTGAGGCCGATGCCTTTGAGTAATTCCGGTGCGATATGAGTCGCGCTCAGGTCGTGCCAGAACAGGGTCACAATGCCCGCCAGCCCGAGGAGGGAGGCGGGAATGACTGCCGGTGCCAGCTTCTGGCGAAAAAACAGCATGCCGTTGAAGGCGTTAAATAATACCGCCATCGAGAAAATCACCGATTCCAGCCCGCTGGTGATGTACGCGGCGGCGTGGTAGAAGCAGTAAAAGTTGAAGCAAAAAACACAGCACCCCTGCACCATGCAAAACAGATGATCTTTCAGCGCCAGACGGCGCAAACGGCGGGCGGCCAGCAGCGCCACCAGCATAATCACGGCAGAAAGCAGGAAGCGGTAAAAAATCGAAACTGTCACCGGTACAGCGCCCTGTTGCAGATAAATGGCAAACCAGGTAGTGCCCCAGATAATAATCACAGAGATATACAAAAACACATTCATGGACTTCTCTCACGCAAAGTATTGATTGAACGAGATTCTGCCGGAATATGGCGCGACGGGATTTCAGCGGCTTGCGGTGAGTTGCATATTCTTGCGCATTTTTTGCGGTTCAGTGGCAGCAAAATCTGGCTCAACCTGTGTCTGAAAACGTAAACTGAATCTCCTCTTTTCTCCACTCGGTGCTCATCATGGCGAAGGTTTATCAGGCTTTCGAAACGCTGCGTAAGCATAAAGCGGTTCTGCACGACAGTGTGGCGCTGGGCTCCGGCATTCAGCTGGCGGCCTGGTCGAACAAAAACGACATCGTGACGCAGGAAAGCCCGGACCATCACACGCTGAGTCTTTACGTCGCCGACGGTTATGAGTGTTATCACAAAACCCGCGGCGGCTGGCGTAACGGCGGCGGGCCAGATCGTTTTTGCCTGATGCCAAAACACAGCATGTCGAGCTGGGATGTACGCGACGATTTGTCGTTTGTGCATCTGTATTGTTCTGACGATCATCTGCGGCATCTGGTGGAGCAAACGTGGGATCGCAGCCCGGCGTCGATTCAGGTGGAAGAGCGCACGTTTGAGGAGGATCCGCAGATTACGCTGCTGTATCGCCACTTTTTGCTCAGCAGCCAGTGGCAGGAAAACAGCAATCAGCTGATGCTGAGCAGTGCGGCAAATCTGCTGATGGCGCATCTGGTCAAAAATTACACCCATCTGCAATGGGCGCTGCCGGTAGTGCGCGGCGGGCTCGCGCCGTACATTCTCAACCGTGTAAAAGACTATATCCACGCGCACCTGGCGGAGCCGTTATTGCTGCCGGAACTGGCGCTGCTGGCGGAACTCAGCGAGTTTCATTTTGCCCGCATGTTTAAACTCAGCATGGGCATGGCACCGCACCAGTATGTGATGAATGCGCGGCTAATTCAGGCGGAAAATCTGTTAAAGAACAGTACACTGGACATCACTTCCATTGCGCTGGAATGCGGATTCAGCTCCGCCAGCCATTTCAGTAACCGCTTTAAATCGGTGCGCGGCTTGACGCCTTCGGCGCTGCGCAGCGGCATTATTGTCTGATTTCCTTTTCCGGCTAAAAACCCCTCTTTCCGACCGAACAATTCCAATGCTAAGTTAATGGTCATCGGAATAAATCAGAAAAACTTAAAGGAAAATTATGCTGACTCAGGCGCCTGTTCTTGAAACCGAACGTTTGATTTTGCGCGGGCATCGCGTGGAAGATTTCAACGCTATCGCCGCACAGTGGGCCGATCCTGCCGTTGTGAAATATATCGGCGGCACGCCGTCCACCCGCGAGGCCAGCTGGAGCCGTTTGCTGCGTTATCCCGGCCACTGGCAGATGCTCGGTTTTGGCTACTGGATTGTGTTTGAAAAGCACAACGATGCGGAAGGGGCGTTTGTCGGGGAAATTGGTCTGGCAGATTATCAGCGCGATATCTCGCCTTCGCTGAACGGCATGGCGGAAATGGGCTGGGTGGTTTCGCCAAAATTTCACGGCAAAGGCTATGCTTCTGAGGCCGCACAGGCGGTGCTGAACTGGGCAGAAGCCAGCCTTGATCGCCAGCTGTGCTGCATTATCGAGCCGGAACATCACGCGTCAATCCGCCTGGCGGAGAAGTGCGGTTTTGTCGCGCAAACAGACACGACGTATCACGGTACAAAAACGCGGATTTTTATCCGCCGCTAATCGTTTCCACATTGAGGGGAATTCATGCTGAAAATTCTGGGTAAATCGCCGTCAATCAACGTGCGTAAAGTCTTGTGGACCTGCTTTGAGCTGGGACTGGAGTTCGAACAGGAGCAGTTTGGTTCGGGGTTTCAGCCCACGCAGACACCGGAATTTAAGGCGCTGAACCCGAATGCGATGGTGCCGGTGGTGCTCGACGGTGAGTTTGTGTTGTGGGAATCCAACGTGATTTGCCGTTATCTGGCCGCGCGGGAAGGGCGCGAGGATTTGCTGTCTTCCGACCCGAAACGCCGTGCTCTCACGGAACAGTGGATGGACTGGCAGGCGGGTGAGCTGAATAATTCGTGGCGTTATGCGTTTCCGGCGCTGGCGCGCAACAGCCCGCAGCATCAGGATCCGGCACTGATTGATGCCGGTGTCAGCGAATGGAACCGCCACATGCAAATGCTCGAAGAACAATTGCAGCGCAGCGGTGATTACGTGCTGGGAGATAATTTTACGCTGGCAGATATTCCGCTCGGGCTGGCGGTAAACCGCTGGTCGATGACGCCGATGTCGCGCCCGGCTTTGCCTGCGGTGGCCGCCTATTATGACCGGTTAAACCAGCGTGAAGGTTTCCGGCTTTATGGAAGAAACGGCCTGGTCTGAGCCGCTCACACCACGAAAAATACGACGCCGCAATGTCCTTCGCGGCGTCGTTGTATTCTAAACCGTTCCCTTTATCTTTCGGGCAGAGATAAAAGATAAAGGGCCGTTTGATGACTCAAACAGACGCATCGGTTTATTTAAAATCAACCCTCATCAGTTCAGATATTGTCTGACCACGGGTGGAAGAAACACATTTATCAATATAACTTTTGAAGGCGGCGGGTTTAGGAATACCCATATTCAGCAAGCGCGAATTATCAAACTTCACATTTAATTGCGCAAAGCCGCCGTAAAGTTTAATCGCACGCAGAATTATCTTGTCATTACACGGCCCGAGCACGTCTTTAAACTGTTTACGGATACCGGTAAATTCCTGATAACTGATCTGCTGATATTCACTGATAATACGCGATGTATTATTGGCTTTTGCCACAGACGTATCTATTTCATGGAATGGCGTACACATTTCTTCACCGGAAGAAATATGATAGAAACTGTGGTTCAGTTCAGCCGCAAGGCACAATTTCACCAGCACCATGGCGCAATAATCAACCGGAATAACATCTACCTGATCGTCGAGCGTACAGGTAAATTTCTTCAGTTTAATCGCCATCATGAAGACCCAGAAAATGCTGCTCGACGGCTGGCAGCCATACTGTGTGTGACCCACAATGATTGACGGACGGGCGACCACAAACGGCAGGTTCGGACATTCGGTGCGAACCAGGTTTTCGATGGCGCGCTTGGAAGCGGTGTACTGCACCAGATCTTCGTTGTGTTCGTTGTCCGGCATGCCTTCATAGAAGACGCTGTCTTTGTCCGGCATGGATGCCATCGCGGTGCCGACGTGGACAAACCGTTGCAGGCCTTTGACCTGCGCCATGCGTTTGGCGAAAATCAGTGAACCTTCAACGTTGACACGCCACATCGCCGGATTATTACCAAATGACGCAATCGCGGCGCAGTTAATAACATGTGTGACATGATCTAAACGCGGATCCTGAATAAAGTTCTCCGGTTCAGAAAGGTCGCCGGTTAATATTGATTGCTCATTAATCGCGGCAAGCTGTTCATCTGATAATTCAAACTTTCTCAAATTGTCGATAATTCTGGCGAGTCCCGTCGCACTATCGTCAGCCCTGACTAAAAGTAATAATTGGTTTTTAGAACTTAATTGTTGACGAAGAATATATTCAACAACCGCTCCGCCCACGAAACCTGTAGCGCCGGTAATTAAAATGGTGTTCATAACGATGACCTGCAACGGGAAATTAACGGCACAGTATCACCCCTATTCTAAACGGAACGTATACCAGTTTTTGCCGCAAGTAAACGCAACCTCAACAGCACGAAAAGCTTAAAATATTAAAAAAGTTCCATTGTCATGAAAATTAAATAATCGGGCATCATTACTTACAATGGGAAATAATTATCAGGTGTGAACAAAATAATTAAGTCAAATTAACGCGGGGTGTTTATGCGCTATCGGCGGGCGCCGGAGGGCATTTTCATCGCAGAATGAGAAGAACCTGTGCGCAGAAAGTATCCACTCCTGCGTCACTACGTTAAACTGTAGCCTTGAGTATAGTGAGAAAGAAGGATTAAGAAAGGATGACGCGAACGGCGTGTCTGGTGTGTAATGCAGGGAATATTGCGCAGGTCATTCCCTCATGCGCTGAAATAAGGTACAAGGCTGCATGAAAATCCCAAATAGAATCCAACCTCTGGTGGATGACGGCCTGATCGACGATGTGGTCCGTCGTTTGAAAAGTGGCAAAGAAGCCGACGTGTACACCGTTTTATGCGGTGAAGAGATTCGTTGTGCCAAAGTTTATAAAGAAGCCACCCAGCGTAGTTTCAAGCAGGCCGTGCAGTATCAGGAAGGCCGAAAAGTCCGGAACACCCGCAACGCGCGTGCGATGCAAAAAGGGTCAAAATTCGGGCGCAAGCAGCAGGAAGAATCCTGGCAAACGGCAGAAGTGGATGCGCTGTTCCGTCTGGCAAACGCCGGGGTACGCGTGCCGCAGCCTTACATTTGTCTTGATGGCGTGTTGCTAATGGAGCTGATCACTGACGCTGACGGCGTGGTTGCGCCGCGTCTGAGTGACGTTATCCTGACCGAAGAAGAAGCCGTGGCGGATTTCGAAACCATGATCCGCAATATCGTGCGCATGCTGTGCGCGGGTATCGTTCACGGGGATTTGTCAGAATTTAACGTGCTGATGGATGCCGACGGGCCGGTGATTATCGACCTGCCGCAGGCCGTGGACGCCGCCGCGAACAATCATGCCGAATCGATGTTTGAGCGCGATGTGAATAACATGACCGAATATTATGGTCAGTTCGCGCCGCAGCTGCTGGAAACGCGTTATGCGAAAGAAATCTGGGCGTTATATGAAGACGGCAAACTGACGCCGGAAACGCCTCTGACCGGTCAGTTCGCCGAAGATACGCATAAAGCGGATGTGGATTCCCTGCTCGATGAAATCATCGCCGCTGAAGATGAGTACTATGATCGTCAGCGCGCAATGAAAGAACGGGATTTATAATGCCCTTCATACTTCGAGCTGCAGATGCGTTGGCTGCACTCCGTAACCCGAATCACTTACTTGTGTAAGCTCATCGGGATTACATCGTTGGCCGCCTTCCTGCAACTCGAATTATTTGGGTATTTTTGATTATTCCTGCATCACCGAATGTTTTCCGCAAAAACCGGCATTCTGCAAAATGTGCTGGCCGGTTTCTGAAAGAATAAATTCTGCCAGCGGTTTGCCCTTTTCTGTACACGTCGCGAGTGCATAGCGCGCCCGCACGTTGTAATCGGCCGGTACGTTGAACACTTCCAGCGCATCATTTTCCCGCAACAGCGTGGCATAACTGGTATAGCCGATAAACACATCGGCTTGTCCGCTGCAAATCAGCCATTCTGCCGCCAGTTTGCCTTCCGGAACTTTGGCCGATTTCGCGCCACCGACCAGCCGCAGCGCTTTATTACGCAAAGCCTCGCCCGCGCCCGGATGACGCCGCTCAATCAGCTCAAACATCTGCCAGGTGTAATCGCCGGAAGGATCGCTTTGCGGCGTGGAGGTCGCCAGACGAAAACGCGAGTCGAGCAACACATTCAGCCAGTTCAGTTTTTCCAGCTCCGGCCCTTTGCGCGCCGTCACGCACAGGCTGTTTCCGCAGAAAACGTCCACTTCCAGCGCCTTGCCATGTTGCTGCAACGCCAGCGGATGCGCGGTGTTGGCCGAGGCGAATAAATCGACTTTTTCGCCCTGTTCAATTCTTTCGCGCAGCAGCCCGGCGGGGCCGAATTCGGTCACCACTTTGCCGCCGGTTTTATCCTGAAAAGCCTCACACAGCGGTGCCCATGCGCGGCGCAGGCTACCTGCGGCCAGCACTTTGATCGAGTTTGTCATCAGAGCTCCTTGTCACATTACCCCAAAAAAGTACGGCACCGGGATGAGGTTATTTCCCCGCGTGCGTCGCTTCTGCGGCAGGTTTGAAATCTGTCCGGTAGAAGCGCTGATAATAGGCGTCAGCCTGTTTTTGCATATCGATGTCGGCGAATTTTTGCGTATACAGTTTTTTCGCCATCCACAATTCACCAATCGCCAGCGCTTCAGGCATCGGGTAGCCCCAGGCTTTGGCGTATTCCGGCATCAGATAAACACGGTGATTTTTGACCGCATCAATGCTCTGCCATTTCGGATCATGGTTGATCTGACCGACGACTTCCGGATACCTGTCCTGCACGAAGATCACCTGCGGATTCCAGGCGATCACCTGCTCAAGTGAAACCTGTTTGTAGCCTTTCACGGTCGCGGCGGCCACGTTGAGCGCGCCGGCATGGGACATCATCAGCCCGGTATATTTACCGGAACCGTAGGTGGTCAGGTCAGGATTGGCCATATAAGTGCGAATGCGCTGGTCAGCCGGAACGTTTTTCAGGCGCGTGCTGGTTAACTGGCGCTGAGCAAAAGTATAGTCGATCAATGACTGCGCCTGTTTCTGGCGATTGACCACTTCCCCGATCAGCTGGATCCCTTTCTTCAAACCTTCGGTATACGCCTGATCTTCATCCGGTAGCACCGGATTCATCTTATGTTCCTCACCTTTCGGATCATCACGTAAAGAAACGGCGACGACTGCGATGCCGGTCTGGCTGATCTGGTCGATCATTTCCTGCGGCGCATAGTTGGTGACGAATACCACCTGCGGATGCAGGGCAACCACGCTTTCCAGATTCACGCTGGTTAAATCGCCCACCACCGGCGTTTTTTCCAGAGATGGCGCGAGACGCAGATAACCACTGCCCAGTTGCTGTTGCCAGTTGTTGAGCACGCCGACGATATCTTTGGTCGCATCAAGCTGAACCAGAAGATTGAGCGTCTGGTGTTGCAGTACAACCACGCGGTCAACCTGATCGGGAAGGGTTACCTGACGCCCGAGCTGATCGGTGATCTGGCGTGAGGCCAGAGCGGATTGTGGCGAGAAGCTCAGGACAAGGCCGAGCAGCAAAGCGGATGGCAGTAATTTGGATGAAAATGCGCGCACGAAGGAATTCCTCTGTTTTCGTTGTGCAGAGGATTATATAGCGTTAATAAAGGACTGAATATGACCACAGACAAAGCCGCTTTCAGAAACGGCTTTATCTGTTTTATGGCGCTATTTACGTCCTTCGAGCAGCATACGCACCGCCAGTCCGCCCAGCACCGCGCCCATAAACCAGCGCTGAAGCACCATCCACAACGGGCGACCGGCCAGAAACAGGGCAATATATCCCGCTGAGAGTGCGATCAGGGCATTGAAGGTAAAGCTGACGATGATTTGCGTGGTGCCCAGCACCAGAGATTGTGTGAGGACGTGGCCTTGCTCTGGAACGATAAATTGCGGCAATAAGGTCAGGTACAACACCGCGGCTTTCGGATTCAGTAAATTGGTCACCAGCCCCATGGTAAACAGCTTTCTGTTGCTGTCGCGCGGCAAATCTTTGACCTGAAACGGCGAGCGCCCGCCGGGTTTCACTGCCTGCCACGCCATATACAGCAAATACGCCGCACCGCCGATCCGCAGGGCGTCATAGGCAAACGGCACCGCCATGAGCAGCGCGGTAATGCCGAGTGCCGCAAACAGCATATAAAACAGAAAACCCAGCACCACGCCGCCAAGGGAAATCAGCCCGGCTTTCGGGCCCTGGCACAGCGAGCGCGAAATCAGGTAAATCATGTTTGGGCCGGGCGTTAACACCAGGCCAACACAAATCAGTAAGAAGGGGATCCAATGGGCGGCGTCTGGCATGGTTTTCTCCGGCATCACGCTGAAAAGTTAAGCACACAGATATAGAAGGTTTTACGCTGTTTTGGCAAGCGGCAGGTTGTCATTTTTTATTCATCAATTCCGGTGCATTCTATGACCGTGTATTTTTTCTTCAGACTGAAAAATCAGGATTTATGATGACTCACACTACGATGTCCGCAAAACTGGCGTTAGCCAGCCAGATTACGGCTCAGGCGGCAGAACTGGCGCTGGGTTTTTTCAACCGCCGGGACAGTATCGAAGTCAGCAGTAAACGAACGCAGGATTTTGTTTCAGAAGCCGACGTGGCGGTAGAGCAGTTTATCCGCGCGCAGCTGGCGCAGCATTTTCCGCAGGACGCGATTATCGGCGAAGAGCTGGGCGGCGTGCTGACTGATGCGTCATGCTGGGTGATTGATCCAATCGACGGTACGTCGAATTTCCTGCGCGGTTCGCCGCTGTGGGGCGTTTCGCTCGGGCTGGTCGAACGGAAAAAACCGGTGATCGGCGTGGTTGCGTTGCCGGTGCTGAACGAACTTTTTGCCGCAGGATCCGGACAGGGCATTTTCCATAACGGCAAACCTTTCCGCCGTGACGACCGTTTTGGCGATGTCCAGATCGTGTCGCTGGGCGACAGTTCGGATGACAAACTGGATGAGGCGTCATCGTTTTATCAGGGGCTGCGTGCGGCAGAATGGTCGGTGCATTGTTACCGCTGCACCACCGTCGGCATGGTGTTTGCCGCCAAAGGAATTATCGACGGGCATCTGCAACGCCGCACCACGCTGTGGGACATCGCCGGCGGCGCGGTGATATGTCAGGAAGCCGGGCTGGAAACTAGGGTGAATTTCACTCAGTTGCCGGACGGCACCGATAATTACCGCCACATGTCCGTGGCCGCCGGAACGGCAAACCTGCTGTCCGTGGTTCAGCCGTTATGGCCGGATTTCTCCCCGAAATAACCTTCTGGCGTTATTCTCCGCATAAATGAGCGTAACGCCAAAAATGCCTGCCACATCAAGTTTTCAGCCCCTGCGGGTAACACGAAAAATTCGTCCGGTAACCCGCGAATTACATTTTGAAAGTCAGTGTTTAACAAACTGAAATATAGTTTCATTTATCCTAAAGTTATCCCTTCGCTTGCCGTTATCAGAGTTTCAAGTCACTGAATTAACGAAGTGTCCGAATGAAAAAAATAACCAATCTCTCTGTCCTGACGCGTTTACTGGGGGCGTTCGCGCTCGTACTGGGTCTGATGCTGATCCTCGCGGCGATGTCCGCCTGGCTGCTCAACAGCAGCAATCAGCAAATTGAAAGTTACCGCGCCTACCGGCTTCCCGGCGTTCAGTATCCGCTGGTAATGCGCGGCACGCTGGCCGAACTGCGCCTGCAACAGGTGCAATACATTGCCTCACCGCAAGGTGCGCCGCGCGACGGCCACCGGAGTGAAATCATGCAGGCCGTGGCGACGTTTAAAGAAGCCGAAAACGCCTATCAGAAGCTGGACAGCGGCGGCAGTAAATCTGCGCTGTTTACGCAAATCATGAATAACTTTGCGCAGTTCTCGCTGGCAAACGACGCCGTCATTGCTGCCGTTGAGCGCAACGATATTGCGCAGGCGACGCAAATCAGCGGCGATAACTCACGTAAATACCGCACGCAGCTGATGGCTGATCTGGCGATGCTGGTCAGCGACGAGCTGGCGAACAGCGAAAAGGCCGCCGCGCAGGCCCGCAACAGTTATCACAATGCCAGCATGATGTTCCTGGCGCTGGTGGGATTTGCTTTCCTGGTTTCGCTGGCGATGGCGTTACTGCTGGCGCGTAATCTGGTGAAACAACTGGGCGGCGAACCGGCGTATGCGGCGTCGATCATGCGTGAAATCGCCGCCGGAAATCTGGCGGCGAAAATTGAGTTGAGACCGGGTGATACCGGCAGCCTGCTGGCCTCGCTGGAAGGCATGAATCAGCAGCTCAATAAAACCATTAATCAGATTATGGAAGGCAGCGAATCCATCAGTCACGCGGCGAGTGAAATCGAGCAGGGCAATACTGATTTGTCGCAGCGCACGGAAGAACAGGCGGCGTCGCTGGTGCAGACCAGTTCAAACATGCAAAACCTGACGACGACCGTCAGCCAGAACGCCGAAAATGCCCGCGAAGCCAGCGCGCTGGCGCATGAAACCTCGAAAACGGCTTCTCAGGGCGGCGCGATTGTGACCGGCATGCAGGCGCATATGCGCGATGTTTCCGGCAGTTCCCGCGAGATTATCAACATTATCAGCGTGATTGAGGGCATCGCGTTTCAGACCAACTTGCTGGCGCTGAATGCTGCCGTTGAAGCCGCCCGTGCCGGAACGCAGGGGAAAGGGTTTGCCGTGGTCGCCAGCGAAGTGCGCGTGCTGGCGCAAAAAAGCGGGCAGGCGGCGAAAGAAATAAAAGACCTGATCCAGGGGACGGTCAGCAAAATCGCCGAGGGGTCGCAGCAGGCAGATCGCGCGAGTAAAGCGATGCAGGAAATTGTCAGCTCGGTGAATAAAGTTGCCGGTATCGTCAGTGAAATTTCGACCGCGAGTTCGGAGCAGCACACCGGCATTCATGAAGTGGGAATTGCGGTCGACCAAATGGATCAGGTCACGCAGCAGAATGCGGCGCTGGTTGAACAGGCCGCTGCCGCCGCGCAATCCCTGACGGAACAGAGCATCGAGTTGCGCAATGCCGTGCGTTATTTCCGCACGGCGGCGCTTCAGGGCTGAACGTCAGGGCAGAACACCATCAGACTTTATCGATGATGTTCAGCCGGGGTTCCCAGTCAGAATCGGGATGCTGGGCAATCTGTTGTGGTGTCATCGGACGCCCCAGCAGATAGCCCTGCAACGTGTCACAACCCAGTTGCGTCAGGAAATCCTGCTGCTGGGTGGTTTCCACGCCTTCGGCCACGACCTTAAGATTCAGCGTCTGGCCCAGCGCAATAATCGCCGAAACAATGCTGGCATCTTCACTTCCGGCAATCAGATCGTTAATAAACGCGCCGTCGATTTTCAGCTCGCTGGCGGGAAGTCGTTTGAGATACAGCAAGCTGGAATAGCCGGTACCGAAATCATCAATCGACGCTTTGACGCCGTACTTCGTCAGGCGTTCGAGGATTTCTACGCTGACATCCGGGTTGCGCATCGCGGTCGTTTCGGTGACTTCCAGCGTCAGCATTTCCGGCGGGATCTGATGACGCTCAACGGTATCAATCACCATTTCCACCAGATTGGCCTGCTCAAACTGCAAAGTGGAGAGGTTTACGGCAACGGTCCAGTGGGTGTGTCCGGCAAGATGCCATTCACGCAACTGGCGGCACGCTTCGTTAAGCACCCATTCGCCAATCGGAATGATCAGACCGGTTTTTTCCGCCAGTGGCAGGAAAACATCCGGGCTCAGCGTGGTGCCGTTGCGTTCCCAGCGCAGCAGTGCTTCAAACCCGCAAACCGGCCCGTAAGGCGCAATAAATTTCGGCTGATAATGTAAGCGCAGTTCGTGGTGTTCAATCGCCAGACGCAAATCATTGAGCATCTGTAACTGATTTTGCGCATTAGCGTTCATCGACGGCTGGAAGAAACTATGCCCGTTACGGCCTGAATTCTTGGTGTGGTACATCGCCGCATCGGCATTGAGCATCAGCTCGCGCTCGTTTTCGCCGTCGCCCGGATACACCGCAATACCGACACTGGCCGACACCAGCAATTCATAGCGGGAAACGTAAAACGGACGCGCAATCAGATGCACCAGCCGGTCGGCCAGCTGAGAAGCGTCACCCGGTTCGGTGATTTCCACCAGCAGGATAAATTCATCGCCACCCAGACGCGCCAGCGTATCCGTCGCGCGCAGCTGGGATTGCAGGCGTTCCGTCACCGAGATCAGCAACTGGTCGCCGATATGGTGGCCGAACGCGTCATTGACCGCTTTAAAACCGTCGAGATCGAGAAAAAGCACGGCAAACTGAGATTCACCGCGTGATGCTTTCTGAAATGCCTGGCTGAGACGGTCTTCCAGCAGCAAACGGTTTGGCAGCCGCGTGAGATTGTCGTGCAGCGCCAGCTGCGTCAGTTCGCGGTTTGCCTGTGCCAGCGACGACGCCAGAATGGAGGTGCGCGCCTGCATACGGCCGTCGAGAATCGAAATAATAAGCGTGATCGCCAGAATCGCCAGCGTTACCACGATCACCAGCAGCGCCAGCCAGTTGTTATCTACGCCACTGAACGCTGCCATACTGTGGCTGTCCATCGGAAATTGCGCCGCCGCCATGCCGATGTAATGCATGCCGACAATCGCCGTGCCCATGATCACCGCCGCGCTGATGCGCAACAGCCGGACATTCGGGGATTGCTGACGAAGATGAAACGCCATCCACAGCGCCGCGCCCGAGGCGACAATCGCCACAACCACGGACAGCGCAACCCACCAGTAATCGTAAACAATGGGTGGCATCATCAGCATCGCGGCCATCCCGGTGTAATGCATGGCGGAAATTCCGCCGCCCATCAGCAATGCCCCGGCCAGTAAACGCCCGGTCGGTAAATTCGGCAGGCAAACCAGCCACAGCGCAAAGACGGAAGAGATAATGGCGATGACCATGGAAAGCAGCGTAATAACCGGGTCGTAACCCATTGGCATGGCCGAATTAAAGGCCAGCATGCCGATAAAATGCATGGACCAGATACCGATGCCCATCGCAATGGCGCCCCCGCTCAACCAGAGACGGGAAGCCTTTCCCTCTGTCGTGGCAACCCGGCCCGCCATATCAAGCGCGGTATAAGAGGCAAGCATTGCAACAATGAACGAAAACATTACAAGCACATTGTTGTAATTACTGGAAAACATGTAAGGCTCCACACAGGCAGGGGGTCTATTTTAGATTCGGCGATAATGGCATTAAGATTTATTAAAGGCGAATGAAGTTACGATAATTTTTTTCGTGTAATTAAGATTAATCCGTAAGTGATTTTAATCAAATAAAAATAATTTCCGGCTTAATCTGCGGCTAATAAACCCGATAAACATCATGGTTTTTAAATGAATATGTTCCGGCTATTCAGGCCTTGTCTATAGTTAACAAATAATTAAATGAAACAGAGCGGAAGGTATTTATGATCACAGTGCATCATTTGGATAATTCACGTTCGCAGCGAATCTTATGGATGCTTGAGGAATTGAGTGTCCCGTATGAAATTCAGCATTATCAACGGGATAAAAAGTCGATGCTGGCGCCTGCTGCGCTGAAAAAAGTGCATCCTCTGGGCAAGTCGCCGGTGCTGGAAGACAACGGGCTGATCCTTGCGGAGTCCGGCGCCATCATTGAATACTTGCAGGAAGTTTATGATGAAGGCAGCACGCTTAAACCGTCGGCCTTCGCTGAACGTCAGCAATACCGCTACTGGATGCATTATGCGGAAGGTTCCCTGATGCCGTTGCTGGTGATGAAACTGATTTTCAGCCGCTTAGGCAAACCGCCGATGCCGTGGCTTATCCGTCCGCTGGCGGGCGCAATCGGACAGGGTGTGCAGAAAAATTATCTGGATAAACAAATTTATACCCATATGGATTATCTGGAGAAACATCTCGCCACCCATCCTTATTTCGCCGGGTATCAGTTCAGCGCCGCGGATATTCAGATGAGTTTCCCGATAGAAGCTATAAATGCCCGCGCCGGACTCGGACAATACCCACATTTAAATGCATGGTTATCGAATGTGACCGCGCGTCCGGCTTATCAGAAGGCGCTGGAAAACGGCGGACCTTTCACGATATTGCGTTAAGTCCGGGGTATTTTGTTGCGCTCGTGCGTGCCGTGATTGTCGTCATGAGCGCAATATCATCAGCCCGTGAAATCATCCTGTTCTTGTCCGTTTTGCTTTTGCCGTTCATCGCGGAAAAAAATTGATGCGCAACCGATACCGCACAGCAAATCGCCAGCCGGCTGAATTTACATCACAACCGCGTTTTTATTGACCGAACAACGGTAAATTGTCGTCGATCGTAGTTGAAATGTGGGGTTTAAAGGCCGGATAATCGTTTGCTTAATTTTTCAGACCCGCCATACGCGATGTGAGTTAAACGTTTGCCTTGTAGATCTGACGCTGCTTTCGGCGGTTTCAGGTTACGGGTAAGGAAGCGAACGTGCAGAAACGATTTCATAATGACCACGCCGGCTAATCAGTAAAGACATTCAGAGGATTTTCCATGTCGAGTCAACACCCTCAGACGGGCAGCGCTGTTGCGCCAAAAGGCCCGTTTGATGCATTTTTCAAAATCAGTGCGCGTGGCAGCAACGTCCGTCAGGAAGTGATCGCCGGTTTAACGACGTTTCTGGCGATGGTTTATTCGGTGATTGTGGTGCCGTCCATGCTGGGTAAAGCCGGATTTTCGCCGAGCGCGGTGTTTGTCGCGACCTGTCTGGTTGCCGGTTTTGGCTCGCTGCTGATGGGCTTGTGGGCGAATCTGCCGCTGGCGATTGGCTGTGCGATTTCACTGACGGCGTTCACGGCATTCAGCCTGGTGCTCGGCCAGCACATCAGTGTGCCCGTGGCGTTAGGCGCAGTATTCCTGATGGGCGTGCTGTTCACGATTATCTCGGTCACCGGGATCCGGTCGTGGATTTTGCGCAACCTGCCGACCGGCGTTGCGCATGGCACCGGCATCGGTATCGGCCTGTTCCTGTTGTTAATCGCTGCCAACGGCGTCGGCCTGGTGGTGAAAAACCCGCTGGACGGTTTACCGGTCGCGTTGGGCGCATTTACCTCTTTCCCGGTTGTGATGACCTTGCTCGGCCTGGCGGTGATTTTCGGCCTTGAGAAACTGCGCGTTCCCGGCGGCATTCTGCTGGTGATCATCGCGATTTCCGTGATTGGTTTGATTTTCGATCCTGCGGTGAAATATCAGGGCCTGTTCGCGATGCCTTCCCTGGCGGGCGCAGACGGCAAATCGGTCATTTTCGATCTCGATATCATGGGCGCGCTGAAAGCCGCCGTGCTGCCAAGCGTTCTGGCGCTGGTCATGACGGCGGTCTTTGATGCTACCGGCACCATCCGCGCCGTTGCCGGGCAGGCAAACCTGCTCGACGAAAACGGCCAGATCATCAGCGGCGGCAAAGCTCTGACGGCGGACTCCGTAAGCAGCATTTTTGCCTCTCTTGTCGGCGCATCACCGGCAGCGGTCTACATTGAATCGGCAGCGGGTACAGCGGCAGGCGGCAAAACCGGCCTGACCGCCACCGTCGTCGGAGTTCTTTTTCTGCTGATGTTGTTCCTGTCACCGTTATCTTATCTGGTTCCGGCTTACGCGACCGCGCCAGCGCTGATGTACGTCGGCCTGCTGATGCTCAGCAACGTGACCAAACTGGATTTCAACGACTTCGTTGATGCGATGTCCGGCCTGTTGTGCGCGGTATTCATCGTGCTGACCTGTAACATCGTCACCGGCATCATGCTGGGCTTCAGCGCGCTGGTGATTGGCCGTATCTTCTCCGGAGAATGGCGCAAGCTGAACGTCGGAACGGTGGTTATCGCTGTGGCGCTCGTGGTGTTTTATGCGGGTGGATGGGCGATCTGAATGCCAGGCCGGGCATTCGGGACGGCCATTTCTGACGGTGAAAGTTTCGGTTTTTCATGTGCGGTTATCACATGGCCTTTCGCGCTGAAACCGAGCAGAGAGGAAAGTGCTTTTCCTCTCTGCACTCTCCTCGCTTTTTTACTTCGCGCTGTCGCTCGCTGGCTATGTTTCAGCAACCTCTGCGACAGGCTGGAAATCTTGCCGCTGCGCGGTTCCCTCTCTCGGTCCTGAAGCCCTGGGTCTTCAGGCCGCTTCGTTCGGCAAGATTTCTGAATCGCCCGCACAATCTTAAATTCAAAACCGATCTGCTTTTCAGAGAGTGAAATGGCGAGATTTCGCGCCACACGCGGAAGCAACAGAGCACGTCCATCGACCCAGCGATAGCGCGCAGTTAAAAAAACGCAGGAATCCAAAGGGTTTCGTTTAAAACCCTTTGGGCCAGTTTGGGCGGCGAGCCCAAGGTTTTGACCTTGTCATAAACGTCAGTGCGTCGTAACCGCACGCATCGATTTAAATCATGTCCTCTTTTGATCTACTATTCCCTCTGTATGTGTCAGACCCCGTCTGATTGAAATCATAAAAACAAGAGTCTAAGGAAAGCATGGAAATCTTCTTTACCATTCTGATTTTGATTCTGGTGGTGTCGCTCTCCGGTGTCGTCACCAGAATGTTGCCGTTTCAGGTTCCTCTTCCATTAATGCAGATTGCTGTCGGTGCTTTACTGGCCTGGCCGAATTTTGGTCTGCATGTGGATTTCGATCCGGAACTGTTTCTCGTCCTCTTCATCCCGCCGTTGCTGTTCGCCGATGGCTGGAAAACTCCGACCCGTGAATTCCTCCACCACGGGCGCGAAATTCTCGGGCTGGCACTGGTGCTGGTGTTGCTCACCGTCGTCGGTATCGGTTATCTGATTTATATGATGGTGCCGGATATTCCACTGGTTGCGGCGTTTGCGCTGGCGGCGGTGCTGTCTCCGACCGATGCCGTGGCATTGGGCGGAATTGTGGGCAAGGGCCGCATTCCGAAGTCGATCATGGGCGTGCTGGAAGGTGAAGCGCTGATGAATGACGCGTCCGGCCTGGTGTCACTCAAATTTGCGATTGCCGTGGCGATGGGCACCATGATTTTCACCGTCGGCGGCGCGACCGTTGAGTTCCTCAAAGTCGCCATCGGCGGCCTGATGGCGGGTGTCGCGGTGACGTGGCTGTACAGTAAATCGCTGCGCATCATGAGCCGCTGGAGCGGCGATGACCCGGCGACACAAATCGTTTTCCTGTTGCTGCTGCCGTTCGCGTCTTATCTGATTGCTGAACACATCGGCGTGTCGGGCATTCTGGCCGCCGTGGCTGCCGGTATGACCATCAGCCAGTCGGGCATTATCCGTAACGCGCCGCTGGCTATGCGCCTGCGCGCGAACAGCGTCTGGGCGATGCTGGAATTCGTATTCAACGGCATGGTGTTCATCATGCTGGGCCTGCAATTGCCGGGCATTCTGGAGAACTCGATTGATCAGGCCACGCATGACCCGTCAATCGTCACCTGGCACCTGTTTGCGGACGTCGGGATTATCTATTTTGCGCTGCTGATCCTGCGTTTTGTCTGGCTGTGGGTGATGAAGAATTTCAGCAACCGTTTCCTGAAAAAGAAACCGCTGCTGTTTGGCAGCTACAGCACGCGTGAGTTGTGGGTGGCGTCGTTTGCCGGTGTTCGCGGGGCGATTACGCTGGCCGGTGTGCTGTCAATTCCGTTATTCCTCGCAGACGGTTCGGCCTTCCCGTCGCGTTATCAGCTGGTGTTCCTGGCGACGGGCGTCATTTTGTTCTCCCTGATTGCCGGTGTGATTGCTTTGCCGTTCCTGCTCAAAGGCGTGGTCGTGGCCGACGGAACGACCTATCGTGAAGAAGAGCGCATGGCGAAATCCATCGCGGCAGAAGTGGCGATCGAAAGCCTGCATAAGATGGAAGAACGTCTGGCGGCGGATACCGAAGAAAACATTGATGAACAGACGCTGAAGGAAATCAGTTCCCGCGTGATAGGCACACTGCGACGGCGGACGGCGAATCGCGATGATATGGAAACCGCGCTGAAGCTCGAAAACTTAGAGCGTCGCTTCCGTCTTACCGCACTGCGGGCCGAGCGCGGTGAGCTTTATCATCTGCGCGCAACCCAGAAAATCAGCAATGAAACGCTGCAAAAACTGCTGCACGACCTCGATTTGCTGGAAGCGTTGCTGGTCGAAAAAGAAGTCTGAAACAACGGTTTTCCGGCGTTAATCTGCCATAAAAGGCTTCCCGCGAACGTTGCGGGAAGCCTTTTTTAATAGAGATTATGCGGGGCGTAAGTGCCGTGGTGAGACGTTCTGAACACCGTACGCTGCGGACGTTCTGCCTCAGCGCGTAAACACGCCAGAAACTCCGTCGCCCACCAGTGGCAATCATAGCGATTTACCTTGTTCAGCAACTGGTTGTGCCGGCGCTTTCTTTCATGCAAAGGCATGGTGAGTGCGGAATGGAGGGCTTCGCTGGTCTCGTGAGCATCGTACGGATTGATCATTAACGCTTCCGTCAGCATCTCCGCCGCGCCGGTAAATTCCGACAGCAGCAAAACCCCCGGATCCTCCTTATTCTGCGCAAGAATAAACTCTTTTGCCCCCAGGCTCATGCCCTCAGAAAGCGGCGTAAACATCGCCACCCGCGCTTTGTTATAGAGCGCAAAAATCATCGCCCTCGAGCACTGGTTATTGTGGATGTAGTTGACCGGATACCACGATAAATCGCCATATTGCCCGTTAATTTCTCCGCATAGCCGCTCCAGACGCGAACTCATGTCGCCCGTTGACGCCGGATATTCGCCGGAAGGATCTGAAATCTGGAGCAAACTGACATCGCGAAGGTATTGCGGATAGAGCGCCAGAAACTTTTTCATGGCGTTCAGGCGGCAATCTACGCCGCTTATTTCATTAACGATGTCGTTGCTGATAATGATCTGCCGGTGGTAATGACGAACATTCTGTATCTCCTGCTGATTTTGAAATTCGGTATTCTTATCGATACCGCACGGCAAAACGCAGACTTTAATAATCCGGCCATTCACTTTGATCGCGTCTTTCGAAATTTGTCCGCCACGGTAATGACGTAATGCATAAGAAATAAAGTTATTAATATCGCCGGACGACTGAAATCCAATGCAGTCATAATGCAGCAATGACTGAAATAGCCAGTCGTGTTCCGGCACAGACCGTAATACATCTCCCGGCGGAAAGGGCTGATGCAAGAAGAAACCGATCTTATTCCGGTGGCTGTCTTCCTGAAGCATTTTAGCGACAGGGAGTAAGTGATAATCATGAACCCATATCACATCATCGTGCGTTATAAAGGGAGAAACCCTGTTTTTAACATCATTATTATAGTTTTTCCAGGTGATGAAATATTCTCTTTTATAGGCCGTTAGATCAGGTCTGTTATGGAAGACGGGCCACAGCACGTTGTGTATATAACCCTGATAAAAATTATCATATTCGTTAGGGGATAAATCCCATGACACTTTTCCGACGCCTTCACTTTTTATCTGACGATAAGGTTCTTTTCTTTTACGCGCAGAGACATTCCCGTTCCATCCAAACCACAGAGCAGCATGCTGTCGGGATATTTCAGAAAGGGTATGAAATAACATGTCATCCGAACTGCCGGTATAGGGTTCACAGCGATTAGATAAAATGATCAACCGGGACATAATCACCTCAGCGAAATAAATAACAGAGCGGTAGGGGCTTCATTAATTAGTCAATTGTTTAATAAAAAAAGGGTTTAATAAGAAAATACGCTTTCCTCCGGAGTGACGATACTTTCGAACCACGTCAGTTCAGAGAGTTTGGTTTGGATCCACTGTTGGGAAAATGCCTCGCCCAGCGCCGCGGTTAAATACGGACATTGCCGGAATTCATCAAGGGCGTGCTGCTGGAATAAAGGCAAAACGGGCGAGCAGGCCGTCAGATCGGCAACCGGGTCGTCCTCTATTTTTTCCAGCCCGTAAAGCATGCCCGTCAGTAGGGTGGCCATCGCCAGATAAGGGTTGGCATCCGACCCCGCCAGACGGTATTCAATGCGGCGATGCGCTTCGCCTGAACAGGGAATGCGTAATGCCGCAGAGCGCTGATTAAAGCCCCAGGAACTGAACAGCGGCTCATTGAGGTTTTTCCTCAGCCGTCTGAATGAATTGACGTTGGGAGCCAGAATCGCCATAGACGCGGGCATCAGGTTAAGCATGCCGGCGAGACACAGACGCATCATTTCATTCAGGTTTTTGTCGCCGGAGGCAAAAACATTATTGCCCTGTTCGTCGTTCAGGCTGATATGAAAATGCAGGCCGCTGCCCGACATCAGCGAATACGGTTTAGCCATAAAATTGGCGTTGAATCCAAACCTTTGGGCGACGGTGCTGGTTAAGCGGCGAAGCGCCAGCACGTTCTCGCAAATGTCGACGACCTGCCCGGAGTGTTGCAGGTTTAATTCAAACTGACCGGCTTCTGCCTCACATACAATGCCCGATAAAGGCAGGTTTTGCCGCGTCGCCATCGTCTCAAGTTCTTCAATAAACGCAGTATGTTCTGACGGAACCGCCAAATGAAAACACCCGGAATTCTGAATGTTACGGTTCTGGGCGTCTTCGAGATAAAACTCAATTTCGGGTGCAATCACCGGGTATAAACCATGCTCATGGAATTTACTCAGCACGTTTTCCAGGATAACGCGCGGCTCAAGCGAATAGGGATTTCCCTGATCGTTTTTCATCGTCAGTAATATTTGTGCATTTTCAGCCGGATGATGGCCGCACGGTCGCAGAGTACCTGCGACAGGAAAACATATTCTGTCCGGCTCATTCACAGCCAGATCATCATTCAGCGTACTCTGCACTTTGCCTTCTTTATCCATTGAGTAAACTGACTGAGGAAAATACGCGCCTTTTTCCAGTGAAAGCAGCGCGGTGATATTCATCCTTTTCCCCCTGAACGAACCGTTGATATCATTAAGATAAATATCAATATGTTTCGTGTTCGGGTTGTTTGATAAATAACGTTCTGCTTCCTGACGGAAAATACTATTATTTCCCGACGTCGTATTTTCAAGCGTCAGCTGGCTTTCATTGGCCACTGATTTTGAAATTACCGGAGAGCTGAATAAAGCAGATGAGTGTTTTAATAATGAAGGCTTGAATGTCGGATTCATATTTTTCTTTCACGCATACCTTTCGGCGATAAATTGAGATTAATTTATGCGCAGAAAAAAGGATATATCGGCAACATAAAGATTAAAGTTGCCGCCGTAAAAAAAGTATAAATACCGCGTTCAGGGCTGCGGCCAGTAATCCCGGCACAGCGCAATCCACGCCTGTGCGCTGTGGGAAAGATAACTTCCCTGATGCCAGATGAGCCCCAGTTGCCACGGCATCAGCGGTTCAAGCGGCAGCCACAGCAACGTGTTTTTATCCAGCCGCTGACAGACAGGTTCCGGTAAAATCGCCACGCCCATGCCGGTTTGTACCATGGCGGCTAAAAAATCCCACTGGCCGCTGCGGGCGGCAATTTTGGGCGTAAAACCGTGTGCGGAAAAGGCGTCCATCAGCTGGCGGTATAGTGCGAAATCTTCGTTGTAAATCAGGATGCTTTCTTCTGCCAGTTCGCTGAGAGCGATGCGCGTCCGGTTCAGCCAGTGCGGCGTGCGCGGAACCACCACGCACAGCGGATGGCTGAAAAGTAGCAATGAAGCGATCGAAGGCACCGCGTCGGCGGGCAGTGCGGTCAGCGCCAGATCCAGCTCACCGGAGATGACCGCCTGCTGAACGGTCAGCCCGCCAAATTCGGAAATGATCAGCTCGATACCCGGATATTGCTGGCGGAAACTGCCGATCAGCGGCGCGATTTGAGTACCCACCATCGGCGGGATCCCCAGCCGCAAATGGCCGAGCTTAAGCGTATTAATGTCTTCCAGTTCGGCTTCGAGCTGGCGGAATTCTTCCAGGATATTCAGCCCGCGCTGGTAGAGCGCCTGTCCGCTGTCGGTGAGCCGCAAGCGCCGTCCTTCGCGGATGATCAGCGTGCATTCCAGCTCTTCTTCCAGATGGCGCAGCATCTTGCTGATGGTCGGCTGCGTGACGAATAATTTTTCCGCCGCGCGTGTGAAGCTCTGCTGGCGTACCACTTCGACAAAATAGCGTAATGTGCGAACGTCCATTCACTGACTTCCCCGCTGAGATCGGTAAGTAACGAAGTATTCCAGATTGGAATTATTTTTATGATTTTAATTCATTTCTTTACCGGTTTCCTGCGAGCGTATACTGAATCTTGTCCCTTTTTTGTCCTCTGAGGTCGTTCCCATGTTGCTGGCGTTGCGCACGAAAGCGCCGTCCCTGCTGACCCGCTGTCAGATCCCCGTTCAGGTGGTGCTGTATGCGGTGTTATTTGTTATCGCCGATCGTCTTGTCACTTTCCTGCATCTGCCTTTACCGGCCAATATCGTCGGTATGCTGATGCTTTTGCTGCTGATTATGTTCCGCGTTCTGCCGGTAAAATGGGTGAAAGCCGGTTCCCGCTGGTTACTGGCCGAAATGCTGCTGTTTTTCGTTCCGGCGGTGGTGGCCGTAGTGAATTACGCCCAGTTGCTGATGATCGAAGGCTGGAAAATCTTTCTGGTGATTGGTGTCAGTACGATTCTGACACTCGGCGCGACGGCGCTAGTTGTCGATAAAATGTACCGGCTGGAGCAGCGTCTGGCGGCGAGGAAGGCATCGCGTGACTGATCTTCTTATTAGCATTTTATGTTTCGTGATCACGCTCGGGCTGTATTACGCCAACAAAAAACTCTACCGCCAGCGCCGCACGTTGTTGCTGATGCCGCTGGTGTTTACGCCCATCGTGCTGGTGATGTTACTGGTTGTGACGCACACGTCGTATCAGGATTACATCGGCGAAACGCACTGGTTGCTGTGGCTGCTTGGCCCGTCGACTATCGCGTTTGCTGTGCCGGTCTATGAAAATATGGCAGTCATCCGCCGTCACTGGTTATCGCTAAGTGCGGGCGTGCTGACGGCCATTGTGGTGGCCGTCAGCAGTTCGGTCTGGCTGGCGAAAATACTGACGTTGCCGGAAGAAGTGCAGCGCAGCCTGGCGGTGCGGTCCATCACCACGCCGTTTGCGCTGGCGGCGGCGAAGCAAATGGGCGGGCAGCCGGATCTGGTGGCGCTGTTTGTGGTGATCACCGGCGTATTCGGTATGGCGGTCGGCGACATGTTATTCCTGCGGCTTTCGGTGAAAAGCGGTCTGGCGAAAGGCGCCGGGTTGGGTGCGGCGTCCCACGGCGCGGGGACGGCGCGCGCTTATGAATTAGGAGCCGAAGAAGGCGTGGTGGCGAGTCTGGTGATGATGCTGGCGGGGGTTGTGACGGTGGTGACGGCTCCGGTGATCGGGGTAGTGATGTGGTGATGATCTTTTGAAAAAGATCTGAAACTTTAAGTTCAAATTCAAATTCAAATTCAAATTCAAGGTCGTGGGCGTCGGCCCACACCGACCAGAGACCCGGTAACGCGCGGGCCTCTGGACTCCGCGCTTTTTTAACTGCGCGCTTCGCTCGCTGGCCATGTTTCAGGTACCGCAGCGACAGCCGCAAAATCCCGCCGCTGCGCGGTGCCCTCCGTTCGGGTTACAACCCGCGCAAAAAGACGCGCGGTTTTCCACCTCTCCTCCGGCGATATTTTGGAACCGGCCTCAACGTTAACTTCACAACCTCACTGATTTTGATATGAAAAACCTATTGGTTTTGAATCTAAGAACGTGCGGGCGTTTCAGAAAGCTTGCTGAATGAGAGGTTGCAGACCTGAGGCTGCAATCCCGAAATGAAGGAACCGCGCAGCGGCAAGATTTCCAGCCTGTCACTGTGTTGGCTGAAACATAGCCAGCGAGCAATAGCGCGTGTTGAAAAAGCGAGGGGAAATCCAAAAGGGGAAAAGCACTTTCCCCTTTTGGGGGGGGCGGCGGCAGCCGCTTAGCGAACAGCGCTATCGAGAAACCGAAACCTTCACCATTCCGTTCAGATGCCGGTCAAGCTGGGGCCTCAGCTTAATGAATAACCTGCGATAAGAACTCCCGCGTTCTCGCTGACTTAGGATTGGCAAAGAATTCCAGCGGCGGCGCTTCTTCCACAATCTCTCCGCGATCCATAAAAATCACACGGTCGGCTACCGTTCTGGCAAAGCCCATTTCATGCGTAACACACAGCATGGTCATGCCTTCTTCGGCCAGTGTGATCATGGTGTCGAGCACCTCTTTCACCATTTCCGGATCGAGCGCAGACGTTGGCTCATCAAACAGCATGATTTTCGGTTTCATGCAAAGCGAACGGGCGATCGCCACGCGCTGCTGCTGACCGCCGGAAAGCTGGCCGGGGAATTTATTGGCATGTTCGGCAATACGTACGCGTTTGAGATAATGCATCGCCAGTTCTTCGGCTTCTTTCTTCGGCATCTTGCGCACCCAGCAAGGGGCCAGCGTGCAGTTTTGCAGCACGGTCAGATGCGGGAATAGATTGAAGTGCTGGAAGACCATTCCGACTTCCGTACGCACGCGTTCGATATTGCGCAAATCGTCATTCAGTTCGGTGCCGTCAACCACAATGCGTCCCTGCTGATGCTCTTCCAGATGGTTAATGCAACGAATGGTCGTTGATTTACCGGAGCCGGAAGGGCCGCACAGGACGATACGTTCACGCGGTTTGACGCTCAGATTAATGTCTTTCAATACGTGGAACTGTCCGTACCACTTATTCACGTTTTCCAGCGTGATCATCATATTTTGTTTTTCAGTGACGTGATGGTCGCTCATGGTTTACCTCAGTGTGCGGAACGTCCGGTGTGAAAGCGTCTTTCCAGATGCTGGCTATAACGCGACATGCTAAAACAGAAAATCCAGTAGACGGCGGCGGCGAAGACGTAGCCTTCGGTCGACATGCCGAGCCATTCAGGATCGACGGTGGCTTGCTGAACGCTGCTGAACAGGTCAAACAGGCCGATGATGATCACCAGACTGGTATCTTTAAACAGCGCGATGATGGTGTTGACCAGACCCGGTATCACCATTTTCAGCGCCTGCGGCAGAATGACTAAACCCTGCGTTTTCCAGTAACCCAGCGCCAGTGATTCGGCGGCTTCGGTCTGGCCTTTCGGCAGCGCCTGCAAACCGCCGCGCACCACTTCCGCGACATACGCCGACTGGAACAGCACCACACCCACCAGTGCGCGCACCAGTTTGTCGATATTGGTTCCTTCGGTCATAAACAGCGGCAGCATCACCGAGGACATGAAGAGCACGGTAATCAGCGGCACGCCGCGCCAGAATTCGATGAAAATCACCGACAGAATGCGCACGATCGGCAGACGGGAACGGCGGGCCAGCGCCAGCATAATTCCCAGCGGTAAAGCTCCGGCGATGCCCACGGCAGCGATGATCAGTGTCAGCGTCAGGCCGCCCCACTGGCGGGTTTCGACGCGGCTCAGGCCAAAGAATCCGCCATAAAGCATGAACCAGGTGAAAATCGGGAACAGAACAATCCAGGCCGTGATGTAACGACCGCGGCGTGGCATCGCTTTGAAGAAAATCGGTGCCAGCGTCAGCAGACCGACAATCAGCGTGACGTTGATGCGCCAGCGTTGATCAAACGGATACAGCCCGTACATGAATTGCCCGAAACGTGCGTGGATAAATACCCAGCAGGCTCCGGCTTTGGTGCAGTCCGCTCTTGCGGTCCCGACCCAGTTGGCCTGGAAAATCACCCAGTTCAGCAGCGGAGGGATCACCAGCCACATCAGCCATAAACAAAACAGCGTCAGCAGGCTGTTAAACCAGCTGGAGAACAGGTTTTTACGCGCCCAGAGCACGGCGATACCCAGTGGCGTACCGGGCTTCACGGCTCTGACTCCGGGAGGAAGAGTTGTCATCGTCATGGGTTTCCCTTAACGCTCGACCAGCGCAATACGCCGGTTGTAAATATTCATCAGGAACGAAATCACCAGACTGATGATCAGGTAAACCGACATCGTGATGGCAATGGTTTCAATCGCCTGACCGGTCTGATTGAGCACCGTACCGGCGAATAACGACACCATATCCGGATAGCCAATTGCGGCCGCCAGAGAGGAGTTTTTCACGATATTCAGATACTGGCTGGTCAGCGGCGGGATGATCACCCGCATCGCCTGCGGCAAAATCACCTGGCGCAGCGTGACCGGATTCGGCAGGCCGAGCGAACGGGCGGCTTCATGCTGACCGTGCGAAACAGACTGAATGCCGGAGCGGATTACTTCGGCGATAAACGTCGAGGTATAGACCGATAACGCCAGCGTTAACGCCGCCAGTTCCGGAATAAGCACCATGCCGCCACGGAAGTTAAAACCGCGCAGCGCAGGAATATCCCAGTGCAGGGCTGGCCCGAAAATCAGGTGCGCCAGCGCCGGAAAGACAACCAGCATGACAATTGCCCACGGCCAGATATGCCAGACGCGTCCGGTGTGGATCTGGCGGAAATGGTTGTAACGTTGCAGTGCGATGATGCCAAAAATAGCCAGCAGCAGGGCGATAAAGCCCGCCAGGCTGCCGGGTGCCAGTTCCGGTGACGGCAAATACAGGCCGCGGTTGCTGACGAACGCCAGATCAAATGCGTTCAGGCTCTGACGCGGGCCAGGCAGGTTACGCAGTACGGCGAAATACCAGAAGAAGATTTGCAGCAGCGGGGGAATATTACGGAAAGTCTCGATGTAGACCGTCGACACTTTACGGATCAGCCAGTTATCGGAAAGACGTCCTAACCCGATAATGAACCCGAGAATCGAAGCAAAAACGATACACAGTGCGGAAACCAGCAGGGTATTCAGCAGACCGATAACAAAAACGCGGGCGTAAGTGTCGCCTTCCTGGTAGTCGATAAGATGCTGAACAATGCCGAAACCGGCACCTTTTTCAAGAAAGGCAAATCCCGAGGTGATCCCTCGTGTAGTCAGATTGGTAATGGTGTTGTGGAGCAGGTAACCCAGACAGGCTACCAGCAACACCACCGCGAAAATTTGGTAAATCCAGGCACGTACCGCTGGGTTGGTCAGCGAGAACGAGACTTTTCCGGTTGGGCGTTGCGACATTTTAACCTCGACCTGCAGGTAAAACAGGGGAAGTGATGCACCGGGGAACGACCGGTGCATCAGCTTCCTTAAACACTTTTCAACTTCTTGTAGAAAGGATATTTAGCGGACAGGTGGTGCGTACTGGATGCCGCCTTTATTCCACAATGCGTTCTGACCACGCTTGATTTTCAGCTCGCTGCCCTGACCGACGTTACGCTCGAAGCTTTCGCCGTAGTTGCCGACCTGTTTAACGATTTTCACTACCCAGTCATTAGGCACTTTCAGGTCAGCGCCGTAAGTGCCGGTTTTGCCCAGCAGGTTGCTCATGTCAGGCGTGGTTGGATTGGCTGCCAGCTGATCGACGTTGGCAGAGGTGACGCCCATTTCTTCGGCGTTGAGCATCGCGAACAGAGACCAGCGCACGATAGCCAGCCAGTCTTCGTCGCCACGACGAACAACCGGCCCCAGAGGTTCTTTAGAAATGACTTCTGGCAGAACGATGAAGTCATCCGGTTTGCCCAGTTTGATACGCAGTGCGTACAGCTGGGACTGGTCGGAAGCCAGGGTATCGCAACGGCCGGAGTCCAGCGCTTTGGCGCTTTCATCTGAACGGTCGAAGGTGACCGGAGTGTAGGTCATTTTGTTGGCTTTGAAGTAATCGGCTACGTTCAGTTCAGTATCCGTACCGGCTTGCAGGCAGACGGTTGCGCCATCCAATTCTTTCGCGCTTTTCAGACCGGCTTTCTGGTGTGTCAGGAAGCCGATACCGTCGTAATAGTTTACGCCGGCGAAAATCATGCCCATGCCCGCGTCGCGGGAAGAGGTCCAGGTGGTATTACGTGACAGGATGTCCACTTCGCCAGACTGCAGGGCGGTGAAACGCTCTTTTGCGGTCAGCGGGGTGTATTTCACTTTCTCAGAATCACCAAATACGGCAGCAGCCACCGCGCGACAGACGTCAACGTCGATACCGGTGAATTTGCCTTTGGAGTCAGCGTAGGAGAAACCTGGCAGGCCGTCGCTGATACCGCATTGAACAAATCCTTTCTTTTTAACAGCATCCAGAGTGGTACCTGCGTGGGCCTGACCAGCCAGTGTCACGAAGCTTGCTGCGGCAATCAGCGTTGAGAGCAATATTTTTTTCATAAAGCGTCCTGTGAGACAAAACTGAGAATTATTATTGTGTGAGTGCCGGAGCACCCTGTCTGTTTATGGGGCAATGCCCTCTGCACCTGTCTTTGCAAAGGGAGTGCCAACATGGAAAACGCCCGATCAATCAAGTCACGCACTGGAATTGCACAGTAACATTGACGGGCGTTATAAAATTTATTGCCCTGTTTGAGTGCGCGGTCAATGTGACTGCTTTAAAAGGGTGCGGATTATTTCAATATTGGAGTGCAGATCGCGGTCTTTGAAGGTAAGGGAAATGCGGTGACATATTTGGTAAAAAAATGAGGCAAAACGGTGAGTAAATCCCTCAGACCGGATGGCCTGAGAGACATTTAGAAAAGGAATGACTCAGAGCAGGGACTTTATCAGTGCAGCTACCAGTGGCGGAAGCTGACCTTTTAGTGCGGCGCGCTCCGGCTGAAACAAGGTCGCGACAAAAAATGGATGACCGGGTAATTCGATAGCGCGAACTTCGCCGGTGGCATCGTGACCGACCATTTTCAGTGGCTGTGCGTCCAGCGCGGCCTGAAACTCAGTATTGATGCCATAGCGGCAATGGTAGCCTTCTTCCACTTCCAGCTTGCCGTAAGCGCGCGCCGGAATACTGCCCGGCACAAAGGTAATTTCGCTTTTGACTTCCACCATTTCACATGACAGCGCGCTGATGACCAGACGGCCTTCGGTGTCGGTTTCGCCGTGTCCGGCATCCTGCCAGTCCATCACATTTCGCGCGTATTCAATGATGGCGTGCTGGAATCCTCCACAGGTTCCCAGAAACGGTTTGCGATTTTCCCGGGCAAAACGGATGGCACTCAGCGCACCTTCGGTTGAGCGGTACGGGCTGCCGGGCACACACCAGAAGGCATCGTAATTCTTGAGAATTTCAGGGGTGATTGTGTCGGTTGCGATCCAGTCGGCGTGGATTTCAATGCTGAAATTTTGTGCTGCGAGGTCGATGGCAAGGGGAATGGCTTGGTGGGCAGTGATCGCGGAGTGGTAGTCTCCGACCAGCGCCAGACGTACAGAGTTTTTCATCACTTCTCTCCAGGGCAGGTAAAAAGAGAGGTTACAGAAATGTCATTACATTGTCGTTTGAAAAATTCTCATCAGGCATTTTGCCGGTACGAAAGGCATTAAAAAACCCACGCGAGGTGGGTTCGCCGGGCGCGGTTTTACATCTTCATTCGGCCTGCGTTTTACTGCCTTTAATCAGTTTACGCGCGGCGGCAATCTGCTCATTGTCCGGTGCTTTCGGTTTGGCTTTATTGAGCGCTGTGCTGAGGCCTGAACGGCCCCACAGATCGAAGCTGTCGTCATCTTTGAGGTGATCAAAGATGGAAGGTGTCGCATCGGGTTTTTTAGCCATAAGAAGAGGTATCTCGCGTTGAAGGTTTCTCAAAGAAAAAGCCCGATGCGGGGGCACCGGGCCTGATATCTTATTGCGTTTGCTGCTATCGATAAAGCGAAGGTGTTCCCGCCGGTCGCGTTTTGAAGCGGCGGTGCAGCCAGAGATACTGATCGGGCGCACGCATGATTTCTTTTTCAATGACGCGGTTCATGTAAGCCGCGGCGGCCATTTCGTCGTCAATCGGGTAATCTTCTAACTGTGGCTGAATCACCAGTTCGTAACCTTTACCGCCGGCTTTACGCACCAGAACCACGGTCACCAGCGCAGGTTTTGCCAGACGTGCCAGCATGAAAGTCCCGCTGGTCGTTGCGGCCTGATCAACGGCAAACAACGGTGCGAAGACGCTGCCGCGCGGGCCATAATCCTGATCCGGTGCAAACCAGACGGCTTCGCCCTTTTTCAGCGCGTGAACCATACCGCGTAAATCTTTGCGATCGAGCATGGCTTTGTTGGAGCGCATACGCCCCCATGTCTGCACGAATTCCATCGCTTTATTGTTGTGCGGGCGGTACATCGCCATCATCGGCTGACATAACCCCATCGCACGGCCACCCAGTTCCAGTGACATAAAATGTACGCCGATAACCAGCACGCCTTGATTGTTTTCCTGCGCTTTTTTCAGGTTATGCAGGCCGCTGACGTCAAACCAGCGTTTAACGCGGGCGTCAGACCAGAACCAGGCCATGCCGGTTTCCAGCAAGCCCATGCCGAGAGATTCAAAGTTACTAATGATCCGGGCTTCAACCTGATCGGCAGGCAAATCCGGGAAACACAGTTGCAGGTTGCGGCGGGTGATCGACACGCGGCGTTTGAGAAAGCGCATAGACGTGCGGCCAAGCCAGATGCCCAGACGGTAAAGTACCGGATAGGGAAGCTGAACCAGCAGGAACAGGACACCGAGCCCAAACCAGGTGAGCCAGTAGCGCGGATGTAAGAACGATGCACGAAAGCGAGGAGAAGTCATAAAAGCCTAATCATCTGCATAAAAAAACCGGGGGTAACGCGTAACGAGATAGCTCAGCCGCGGTACGGATTGTCTGGTAAATATTGGGACAACTGACGATCAAAAATGTTTTGAGAAAGACACAAGTTGACGCAATTTTTACTGTCTACAGACATTGTTAAAAGGCGGGATCGCGAAGCTGAAGGGCTATCCGTAGGCGTTGAGCGGGGCGAATACGACTCTTGAGGTGAGTATAACATGGCGGACTCTCTAACCAGAGAGGGGAGTTGTCCTATAAACCCCCTCTTTACCGTTTTTTTACGTCCATTATTGGATGTTTCAATGAAAACCCAGTGGAAAGAAGGGGCTGGGTTTTTGGAAAGGTGAATCACATTTACAGAAACTCAGCGTGCCTCGTTAGCGAAACACGCTGAGAGAGAAAATCAGCGGTATAACGGGTCACTCATCACGGAATAACGGCCACTGCCGAACAGCGCAATAACGACGGCTGCCATGAAGTAATACACGATATCTTCAATCGCCCAGGCGCCGACCGGTGACAGCGCAAAAGTATGGTGGATGCCGACCATCAGCCACGCAACAACCATGGTGGCTGCGGCTGACAGCGCGGCAAGACGGGTGAAAATCCCTAACATCATCATGATCGGGGCAATCACTTCACCGATGATCACGCCATACGCAACGAACGCCGGAATGCCGTAGCCTGCCAGCATGCCCTGAATGCCCCCGAGCCCGTCATGTAGCTTATGCCAGCCATGAAAAATCAGCAGGCCGTAGGTGATCCTCAGCAGTAAAATGGCCAGATCAGGTTTGTTCAGCGCTGTGGTAAAACGGATATAAAGTTGCTTCATCATTGTCACTCCCAGAGACGTTTTCTTGTCTCTATAAAGTAATTCCTAATCGCGAAACGAGTGGAGAATTATTCTCATTTGGGTTGATCTGGGTTAAGTTTTGTTCAGTTAATTCGCAGGCATAAAACGGCATCAGAACGAGCGGGGATTTTGCGGGGCTGGCGCACTGGGGAGGGACTAAGACTTCCGGTTATTAAGAAGCATTTTTAGACTTTCGACTTATTTATTTTTGGAATGCATATCAGAAATACGGCAGGACTATTAAATAAAACGATCGACAGGATTTAAACTATTTATTGTCATTGCAATTAATATCGATGTCTAATGCCGGGTCCCATAATTATTGTTTTTTTTGATTATTATTTTATATGAATTGGTGTTTAAAACGGAATGAAATAAATAACATGTAAAGGATTATTCAATGAATAATGATGTTTTGCCTATGATAACGAGCTCAATTCATATCATCAGCGTGGTCTATTTTGCTCTTTCAATTCCTTCTCTGTATCTGATGGCGCATAAGAAAGTTGACTCTCGAGCGTGTCAGATAGCTATTGGAATTTTCAGCGGGTTGATTGCGAACTACATCTACAAGAACACGCTCCTTAGCAGCGATGCCCTGCTGGGCCTGACGCTATGCCCTATTGTTCTCGTGTCGCTGATTTTTGGTCCGTATGCATTGTTCTTCGGCGGGTTAGTCCATCTGTTAAGGGTTGTGAATAATTCACCGCACTATACGTTATTTTTACTCTCATTTATTGCGCTGTCATTCATTTCAGAAATATGGAAGGGCAGGAAATATACAAAGTTTTTGTTGGTTATTGCGGTCTCGGACGTATTTTCAATTCTTCTGAATTGGCAGTTTTTGCACGAAAGAGAGATACTTAATTCTTCAATAATTCGGGCGCTTTTCAGTATTTTTTTCTTATCTTTGTTATATGTTTTTTTCGCGAAAATTATTCAAATATTTCTGAATATAAAGGTACTGGAGAAACGTGCGCAAACCGATCAACTGACCGGCCTGCCAAACCGTTTCGGCATTATCGATCATATTAATCATATGAAAATTGGCAGGGAGCGGTTTTATCTTTCCTTAATAGATGTCGATTTCTTTAAAACCGTTAACGATACCTACGGACACCTCACGGGCGATAAGATTTTGGTGGAGATCGCAACGCTGATTAGCGATAACATTCGCGGCAGCGATTACCTCGGACGTTTCGGCGGCGAAGAATTCATGCTGATCATTGATGCCCCGGACATAAAAACCGCGGAAAGCACGCTGGAAAGGCTGCTCAGTACCGTGCGCAGTAACGAATTCATCAACTTTGAGGGCGATAGAACTTTCCGCCTAACTATCTCCGCGGGTGTGGCATTGTGCGAAAAAACCTGTATGCCGGACACGGTGATAAACAGTGCTGATGCGGCGTTATATAAAGCCAAAGAGGGCGGTCGTAACCGGGTTGAGTTCGGCGTTTCCTGCTGTCCGGTGAATCTTTGAGGTAACAAAAAGGCGCTAATCCAGTTAAGGAAAAGCGCCTTTTTTCAATAGGTTGACTGATTAGTATCAGTTCATGCCGTATTTTTTCAATTTCTTACGCAGCGTACCGCGGTTGATACCCATCATCAGGGCCGCACGAGTCTGGTTGCCACGGGTGTACTGCATCACCATGTCCAACAGTGGCTGTTCAACTTCAGCCAATACCAACTCATACAGGTCATTCACGTCCTGACCATTCAATTGAGCGAAATAGCCCTTAAGTGCTTGTTTTACCGAGTCACGCAGAGGTTTTTGAGTCACCTGGTCTTGTGAGTTTACGGTAGAAACGGTCAGTACGTCAGAATTCACGCGTTGTTCGAACATAGTTCTGTCAGCTCTTTTTTGTTACGCAAGATTTTCGAAATATGCTTCCAACGCCTCCAGCTGTTCGCTGGCATCCTCTATGGCGTTGAAGGAGCGCCGAAACTGGTCATTCGGGGCATGCTCCTGGAGATACCAGGAAACGTGCTTACGGGCGATACGGAATCCCTTGCCTTGACCATAAAAGTCGTGCAATTCCCGTACGTGCCCTATTAACAAGCGCTGAACCTCACCCATAGGCGGTGGAGGTAACAGCTCCCCTGTGTCCAGATAATGCTGGATTTCCCGGAAGATCCAGGGTCTCCCCTGAGCGGCACGTCCTATCATCAGAGCATCAGCTCCGGTGTAGTCGAGCACCGCCCTGGCTTTATGCGGGTCAGTTATGTCGCCATTCGCGATAATCGGAATGGAAACACTCTGCTTAACTGTCCGAATACTGTCGTACTCTGCCTCTCCATTGAAGAGACAGGCACGGGTTCGGCCATGAATAGTCAGGGCCTGAATTCCACAGTCTTCAGCCAATTGGGCAATTTGTACACAGTTACGGTGTTCCGGTGCCCAACCAGTACGAATTTTCAACGTGACTGGCACATCTACCGAATTCACAACGGTAGTGAGGATTTGTTTAACCAAATCCGGATACTGCAATAATGCAGAACCTGCCAGTTTGCGGTTCACTTTCTTGGCCGGGCAGCCCATATTGATATCAATGATTTGCGCACCGCTTTCCACGTTAATTCGTGCAGCCGCCGCCATATCTTCGGGGTCACAGCCGGCAATTTGCACGGCACGGATCCCGGGTTCATCGTTATGTACCATGCGCAAACGTGACTTATCCGTCCGCCATACCTCCGGATTGGAGGAGAGCATTTCAGATACTGCCATTCCAGCCCCCATCGCATGACATAAGGCACGAAATGGTCGGTCAGTGATACCGGCCATTGGGGCCGCAATCAGGCAATTTGTGAGCTGGATGTGTCCGATGCGCATGAACTAGGAATGACCATACTGATGTCCGCAAGGGCGCGTATATTACGCATTTTCGTTGCGATATGAAAGGCCAAACTTTGAGCAATTGGATAAGAAAATACCTTGCCAATGGTGAAATTCAGCGCAATTAGATTTTTTATCTTGGTTTTACATTGGGTTATGTGACAACGGTCAAATTGTGCGCTTGTGCAAATTCCTAACATCTCTCTGAAACATCCTGTTATATCAGTTGAATCTAAGGGTAGATTTGTCGTTTTAAGCAGCAACTACCACAAAATTCCGTGATGCAGATCGTCTTTTGGTCAGAAAGTGACTTATTTTACGTTCGGATGATTTCTTGTTTTCAGAAAGGTTTCAGGGCGACAAAGGCCGGTTCTGTGGCCCTGATGTTCTGAGGTTTTATTCCGCGACAATCACGCGACCGTGAAGGCTTTGTACGGGGCGGTTATTTGCATGATGAAGAACATGCTGAAATTTCTCTAACTGCTGCTCAGAGAGCGTCAGAGGCTGTTTAATGACCAGCCAGCGAACACCTTCTGTACAAGGTGGCGTAGTCAGCGATCCGCTAAAACGGTAATGCGCCAGGTTTTTCGGCAGTAAGCCGGACAGCGCTACGTTGCTTTTCAGCGTTACCGTTTCACCCATTTTTTCCGGCATCTGTTGCCAGATTTTTCCCAGCTCAGGATTGGCGGCACCGGTTTCAAACATCACGGCCACCACGGCAATCTCGCCGTCTGCATCCATGTGTACAAAATGCGCTTCCATCGGGAAGGATTTACCATTGATGGTGTTTTCGCTTGGCGCATGGAAATGGAATTGCTGAAGCACGAACTTCTCGCCATCAAGGGTAATAAAATCACCTTCCCGGACATTCACCTGCACGCTGTGGCCGTTATTGACTACGTTCACCGGCGGTAAGGTGTAGCTGAGTTCCAGCGGGTGCGGATGCACTTTCATGGCGTCTTTGATATCGACGGGGGACTGCATTTTACCCTGTTCGCAAAGATGAAAATCCGGGCTGAGTTTTGACCAGTTTTGCGGGGCTTCGTCGCCATTGTAAGACCAGTGCGGGGTTCCACTGGCGTAAGCCGAAAATGTCAAAGCGGTCAGCACAACTGACAGTAATGCGCGTTTCATGAAATATCCCTTTCATAACATTGAGTAAAAAAACCGTGCTGATGTTAAGGGTTTTAGCCGGAAGGGAACAGAGTGACAGGAGGGCAGGAAGGATTTTCGGATAAAACTAACCCTTTCTGCAAAACAGAAAGGGTTGTACGGAACAAATCAGGCTTTTTTAACGCCTGTAATACGGCACCATTCTTCTTTCTCGGCTATCGCATCCAGCTCGAACTTATCACGGTAAGCGTCTGCGACGCTTTGCGCCTGACTGGCCAGAATGCCTGATAATCCCAGATGACCACCAGCAACCGGCAGCACGCTGATAAGCGGGGCAAGCTCGCGCAGCGGGCCTGCCAGAATGTTTGCGACAACGACGTCGGCAGACAGGTTCTCCGGCTGGTCTTTTGGCAGATACAGCGACAGACGATCCGAAACGCCGTTACGTTCTGCATTATCACGGCTGGCCTGGATCGCCTGCGGATCGATGTCGATCCCGACGACGTGTTTAGCGCCTAATTTCAGCGCGGCGATCGCCAGAATGCCGGAACCGCAACCGAAGTCGATCACGGTTTTATCGGTCAGATTCAGACTGTCGAGCCACTGCAGACACATTGCGGTAGTCGGGTGAGTGCCGGTACCAAACGCCAGACCCGGATCGAGCATGACGTTCACGGCGTTCGGATCCGGCACATCGCGCCAGCTCGGGCAAATCCACAGACGCTCGCCAAAACGCATCGGATGGAAGTTGTCCATCCATTCGCGTTCCCAGTCTTTGTCTTCGAGTTGTTCGATTTTATGCACGAAACCTTTGCCCAGCAGCGGTTCGTTTTCCAGCATAGCGACCACTTCTTCCATGTCGGTTTCGGCGTCGTACAGGCCAATTGCGTCGGTATCGCCCCACAGCAGGGTTTCGCCCGGCAGCGGCTCAAATACCGGATTATCGTGCGTATCCTGGAAGGTGACGGACACTGCGCCACTTTCGATAAGTGCGTCACTCAGCGTTTCCGCGTTTTCACCGGTAGTATTAATTTTCAGTTGGATCCAAGGCATAGCCATTCTCTTCTTAGCAATCTGTAAAAATCAGTACCGCCCGCTCAGGACGGCTTCAGTGCGGTTTCGCGCGCCGGGGAGCCAAATCTGTTGCCGATATAAAACGCCAGCAGACTTAGCGAAAGCGACGGCACAATCGGATGCAGACCGGCGATGTGCAGGTCGATACTGGCGAGCAGGGTATAACAAACCGCGCCAACAATCATTGAGCTCAGCGCACCCGTCGCGTTCGCGCGTTCCCAATATAAACCGAGTACCAGCGGCCACAGGAAGACCGCTTCCAGCCCGCCGAAAGCCAGCAAATTCAGCCAGATAATCATTTCAGGCGGACGCCATGCGGCAAGCAGAACCAGTAAACCCAGCACAAATGTCGCCCAGCTCGAGAAGCGTTTTAGCTTGCGCTCGTTCGCCAGCTGGTCCGGTTTGATGCCAAGGTATAAGTCTTTAACGATAGTCGCAGATGACTGTAAAAGCTGTGCGTTGATGGTCGACATAATCGCAGCCATCGGTGCGGCAAGGAAAATACCGGCAGCGTAAGGCGGAAGCACCGTAATCATCAGCGTCGGGATCACCTGATCCGGAATCTTCAGATCCGGCAATACTGCGCGCCCGAGTGCACCGGCAAGATGCATACCGAGCATCAGGACCGCGACGACAATCGTACCGAGCACAATCCCGCGATGTACTGCTTTACTGTCTTTGTAGGAAATACAGCGGACGGCGGTATGCGGCAGGCCGATAACGCCAAAACACACCAGTATCCAGAACGATGCCATAAACGGCAGTGAAAGAACGTCATCTCCGCCGTGAACGGAAACAAGTTTCGGGTCAATCTGTTGCAGTTTATCGATGGCAGTATGCAGGCCACCGGCGGCGTGGATCACGGCAAACAGCAGCAAAATGGTGCCCAGCAACATCACCAGCCCTTGCATGGCATCGTTGAGCACGCTGGCGCGGAAGCCGCCAAATGCGGTGTACAACGCGATGCTGATACCAAAAATCAGCAGACCGGTGTCGTAGGGAATTCCGGCGGCGGTTTCCAGCAGGCGGGCGCCGCCGATGAACTGCACGGTCATCGCACCCAGAAACGCCACCAGCAAGCTCAGGCTCGCCAGCCAGACCAGCAAACGGCTCTGGTAGCGCGCAAACAGCATGTCATTGAGCGTAACCGCATTGTAGCGGCGCGCCAGAATCGCGAATTTTTTACCCAGAACGCCCAGCGACAGCCACACGGCTGGCAACTGGATCATCGCCAGTAATACCCATCCGAGACCAAATTTATAAGCTGCACCGGGGCCGCCGATAAAAGAACTGGCGCTGATATAGGTGGCGGTCAGGGTCATGGCCAGCACAAAGCCACCCATCGAGCGGTTACCGAGGAAATATTCGGTCAGAAAATTGCCCTGCTGGCGGCGGGTATAGGCATATACCGACAGGCCGAAAACCAGCAGCAAATAGGCGATCAACGGCAATAAAACTTCAGTTTGCATCTTGATCCTCCAGCGGAATATCGCGGTAAATCACGCGAACCATCAGCCAGCTTAAAAGAATGAAGACCAGAGGCACCAGCAGACAGGCCATCTCGAACCAGTGCGGCAACCCTGTAATACCCTGTTTATCATCAGGAATATAGGCGGCGAAACACCACGCCAGCAGATAGGCAATCGTCAGCCCAAAGGCCCAGCGGGCTTCGCGGTTAGCTTGCAGAAAACGCTTATCAGTGATCATTTTCCTGTCCCCCCAAAACGTAAAAAAGGCCGGAATATCCGGCCTTGATAAGAGAGTACGCAACGGTACGGTCTTTTATTTTTCCTGCAAACCGAGTTTCTTTTCCAGATAGTGGATATTGGTTCCACCGTGCTGGAAGTTCTCGTCGTCCATGATACGCATTTGCAGTTCAATGTTGGTTTTGATGCCGTCGATGATCAGCTCAGCCAGCGCATTTTTCATGCGGGCAATGGCCACTTCACGGGTTTCGCCGTAAGTGATCAGTTTACCAATCATGGAATCGTAGTACGGAGGCACAGTGTAGCCTGCGTAAATGTGCGATTCCCAACGAACACCGAAGCCGCCTGGTGCATGGAAGCGAGTGATTTTGCCCGGGCTCGGCAGGAAGGTGTTTGGATCTTCCGCGTTAATACGGCATTCCACCGCGTGGCCTTTGACATGCACATCGCTTTGTTTGATTGACAGTGGCTGGCCGGACGCAATGCGCAGCTGCTCTTTAATCAAATCCACACCGGTGATCATCTCGGTAACCGGATGCTCAACCTGAATACGGGTGTTCATTTCGATGAAGAAGAACTCACCGTTTTCGTACAGGAACTCGAAAGTACCCGCACCGCGGTAGCCGATATCCACACAAGCTTTGGAACAACGTTCGCCGATGAAACGACGCAGTTCTTCCGTAATGCCTGGTGCTGGCGCTTCTTCCACCACTTTCTGGTGACGGCGCTGCATGGAGCAGTCACGTTCAGCCAGATAAACGGCGTTGCCCTGACCATCTGCCAGTACCTGAATTTCCACGTGACGTGGGTTTTCCAGGTATTTTTCCATGTAAACCATGTCGTTGTTGAAAGCCGCTTTGGCTTCCGCACGGGTCATGTTGATGGACTGCTCAAGGTCTTTGTCGCTGCGCACAACACGCATACCACGACCACCGCCGCCGCCAGAGGCTTTGATGATGACCGGATAGCCGATGCGTTTTGCGAAGCCACGGTTTAAATCCATGTCGTCGCCCAGCGGGCCGTCAGAGCCTGGTACGCAAGGTACGCCGGCTGCTTTCATCGCGTGGATCGCAGAAACTTTGTCACCCATCAGGCGGATAGTTTCAGCTTTCGGGCCGATGAAGATAAAACCAGAACGTTCAACCTGCTCTGCGAAATCCGCATTTTCGGACAGGAAACCGTAGCCAGGGTGGATAGCCACCGCGCCAGTGATTTCCGCCGCCGCGATGATGGCAGGGATGTTCAGATAGCTTTTTACTGAAGGTGCAGGGCCGATACAGACGGTTTCATCTGCCAGCAGCACGTGTTTCAGGTCGCGGTCAGCGGTGGAGTGCACAGCAACGGTTTTGATGCCCATTTCTTTACAGGCACGCAAAATACGCAGGGCAATCTCGCCGCGGTTCGCGATAACAATTTTATCTACCATGGTACGCCTCGTTATTCGATGACGACCAGCGGCTCGTCGAACTCAACCGGTTGGCCGCTTTCTACCAGGATTGCTTTAACAACACCGGATTTGTCTGCTTCGATTTGGTTCATCATTTTCATCGCTTCAACGATACACAGGGTATCGCCCGCGGTGACTTTCTGACCCACTTCGATGAAGGCTTTCGCGTCAGGGCTTGGCGTGCGGTAGAACGTACCCACCATTGGAGAACGAACGATGTGACCACTGATTGCAGCTGGAGCCGCTTCTACAGGCGCAGCAGCTGGCGCAACCGCAGCAGCCAGACCTGGCTGTGGTTGTGCAGGCATTGCGTAAGCCTGTTGCATCATAGGATAAGCCTGCACAGGTGCAGCACGGCTGATACGAACTGACTCTTCACCTTCAGAAATTTCCAGTTCAGAAATACCTGATTCTTCAACCAGTTCGATCAGTTTTTTAATTTTACGAATATCCATGGGTGTGATTCCGTACTCTTTTTGCGTAGAAATTAGTGGGTTTTTGACAAGCGGTTAACCGCTGCCTGTAATGCAAAGTGGTAGCCATCTGCGCCAAGTCCGCAAATAACGCCCACTGCGATGTCGGAAAGATAGGAATGATGCCGGAACGCTTCACGGGCATGTACATTCGACAGATGGATCTCGATAAACGGAATCGACACCCCCAGTAATGCATCGCGCAGCGCCACGCTGGTATGGGTAAAGGCCGCGGGATTGATCAATATAAAATCGACATTACCGCGTGCCTGATGAATGCGTTCAATCAGGACATGTTCTGCGTTCGATTGCAGATGGCTCAGTGCGACCTCAGCGGCAGCAGCCTGAACTTCCAAACCTTTAACAATATCGTTGAGCGTGGTGTGTCCGTACGTTTCGGGCTCACGGGTGCCTAACAAATTCAGGTTAGGACCGTTAAGTAGCAAAATGTCAAACTTATGCGCCATTGTGAGCCTATCTCCGGCAATTAGACAAAGATTGTAGAAAATACCCTGATGTCACCGATTTGTCACCTATTTCGCGGCAAATCGACCCGACTCTTCGGCATGAGGTCGGGCATTATAATGATATCGTGGCAATTCGCAGCTAAATACTGGTCTTATCAGCGAAGATAATCAACCCTCGTCCTGAGAATGAGGAGGGGATTACCCGAATTATGAGGGGCTGAACACAGAAAAATTCCGGCACTTATCGCAGCCACTGGCGGAATTTTTTATAGCGAAATGCCAGCAAGATGATGGCAAGTGTTGCGTAAATGATCGGTTGTGGCGACAACACTTTCACCGACCAAAGGTAGTGGATCGGCGCAAGAATTGCGATCAGGTAAATAAAGTTATGCAACTTTTGCCAGGATGCGCCCATTTTACGCTGCGCCCACAGTGTTGAGGTGCAGGCCAGTGCCAGCAGCAATATCCAGCAAATAATTCCCAGCGTGAGGTACGGGCGCGAAATCAGTTCGCTACCGAGCAGACGGATATTGCTGATGCCCAGTTCCAGGAACGAATAGCTGAGAAGGTGCAGCGTTCCCCACGCAAAACACCACAAACCCAGTAAACGGCGAGTGCGGATAAGCAGCGGCTGTTTGCCGTAGCGCGCCAGGGGCGTGACCAGCAACGTCACCAGTAAAAATTTCAGAGTCATCCTACCGGTAAAATGCTGAATATCTTTCGCGGGATCGGCGCTGAACCAGCCCTGATCGACGGAAAGCACGAGCCAGAAAAACGGCAGAATGGCAGCAAGCCAGATGATGACTTTCAGCCAGGTGATATTTGCAGGGCGTAAACGACGCATAATAAAGTGGCCTTCCTTAATAGAACTTGCGCAAATCCATACCGTGATACAACGAGGCGACCTGTTCGGCATAACCGTTGAAGAGCAGCGTCGGCTGGCGCTGAACGTCGAGCAATCCGCCTGAACCGATAAACCGTTCCGTGGCCTGCGACCAGCGCGGATGATCAACATGTGGATTCACGTTGGCGTAAAAACCGTATTCATTGTTCGCAATCTGGTTCCAGGTCGTCGGGGGTTCGTCGTGGGTGAATTTGATGCTCACGATCGACTTAATCCCCTTGAAGCCGTATTTCCACGGCACCGTCAGGCGAATGGGCGCACCGTTTTGCGGCGGTAATGCTTTGCCGTAAACACCGACGGTCAGCATGGTCAGCGGATGCATCGCTTCATCTACACGTAATCCTTCGACATAGGGATAATCCAGCCCGCCGCCGATAAACCGGTCTTTCTGTCCCGGCATATGCGCCGGATCATAAAGGGTGGTGAACGCGACATAGCGCGCATTGCTGGTCGGCTCGGCCAGTTTGAGCAGAGAGCTCAGCGGGAACCCGATCCATGGCACGACCATTGACCAGGCCTCCACGCAGCGCATGCGGTAGATTCGCTCCTCCAGCGGGAAGCGCTTCATGATGTCGTCCATATCGAGTGTGAGCGGTTTAGCCACTTCACCGTCGATTTTTATTGTCCAGGGTGACGTCACCAGTTGCCCGGCATTAGCGGCCGGATCGGCTTTATCCAGCCCGAATTCGTAGAAGTTGTTGTAGCCTTCCACTTTATCTTCCGGGGTAAGTGTGAGTGAATTCTGATAGGCGGCGGGTTTGGTGAAATCCAGTGGTTTTCCCGCGGGCGCGGCCGGGCGGTCATGGCCTTTGAACCAGGAAAGAATATCTGCCTGCGCACTGGCCGGGATCGCCAGTGCGGCAGCGCTGATCCCCAGCGCCTGCAAAACTTTACGACGATCCTGAAAGATATCCTCGGGGGTGACATCAGCTTCCGTCAGCTTGCGAAATTTGGACATTGCAGTCTCCGGTATTCATCTTATTAATGTTTTTATCGTTATGTAGACAGCATGGCGTGAAACACAGGGTTTTGCGAGACAGGCAAATAAAATAGCGATTTTTAATCCCCCGTTTTGGCGCATTTCTCCTGACACCATAAGAATTCTAAATTGATTAACTTTTGAGTTGCTATGCTATGAATGTATGTAAATGCAACTTTCCCGGGTACAAAATGGTCAGATATTGTCGAATATCAGACCCTGCGCCCGCCAATGCCCGTAACATTCCTTCATGCCTGTTTGGTAAATTTCTCCTGCCGGCGGGTTTTTCTGTTTTATAGTAGCGGCGTTTTTTTCGTAGCAGGCTCAGAGAATACGGGCGCTGTTTCCACCTCACCGTAGCGAGTAAGGCACAGGGATGCGATTTACTACCAGACTATCGGCACTGATTTCGATGTTAGTTGCGCTGGCAATGTTGTTAATGTTGCTTGGCGTGACGTTTAGTTTTATCTACCTCAACAAGCAAAGTACCGAACAGCACTTACAGGCGCTGGCGACCACTTATGATCAGTCGTTACTGACTCATACTCCGGCGGAAGCCGAGCGCTGGCTGCCGCAGGCGATGCGCATGCTTGACGTCACCGATATCGAGGTAAAGCTCGATAACTCCACGGTTTATGAATATCACGAGCGTCCGGATTTGCACCGTTCGTGGGACAGCGTTATGCCAGAATATGACACGGTAGTTATCCCCCTGATGCAAAACCACGCAATGTCGCTGCGTGTTTCTTATATTGATCCCGTCAGCAGCTATATCCGCTCCATGCGTTCAACGCTCGCTATCAGCCTGGCTATCGTGGTCATGCTCTCAATGTTAATGCTGAGTTTCCGCTGGTTACGTAATGAAACCGAAGGTGTGGAAAAACTGGAAGACCGCGCCGTCAGGATTTTGCGCGGTGAACGGGAAGGGCTGTCTGGCACTGTCGGGGAATGGCCGCATTCTGCCAGCAGCGCTATCGATCTCCTGTTAACCGATCTTAATGAAGCGCGCGAACAGCGCAGCCGCGTCGATACGCTGATCCGCGCGTACGCTCAGCGGGATGCGCAAACCGGGCTCAGCAACCGGCTGTTTTTCGACAATCAGCTGGCGACGCAGCTCGAGGAAGCGGGCGCGCATGGCGTACTGATGCTGCTGCGGCTGCCCGATTTTGACATGATGCGCGAAATCCACGGGCAGACGGTGGTTGAAGAATTACGGTCGGCGATGGTGAACCTGTTATCGACTTTCGTGATGCGTCATGTCGATGCGCTGCTGGCGCGCTACTTCCACAGCGATTTTGCTGTGCTCCTTCCGCACCGCACGCTGAAAGATGCCGAAGTGATGGCCGCGCAGTTAATTAACGCGCTGGGCGTGCTGCCGACGTCTTCTCTGATCGACCGGGACGCCCTGATGCACATCGGGATCACCGCGTACCGTTTCGGCCAGACGCCGGATCAGGCTATGGATATGGCCGAACAGGCAACGCGCCACGCGGCCTTCCAGGGCAGCAACAGCTGGTTTATCTACGATAAAAACGTGCCGGAAAAAGGGCGTGGCAGCGTCCGCTGGCGCACCTTGCTGGAAAACACTCTGGCGCGCGGCGGTCCGCGTTTGTACCAGAAACCGGCGTTTGGCAGAGACGGAAAACTCGATCACCGCGAGATTCAGCGGCGCGTCTTTGATGGCGAACAGGAACTGCTGGCGGCCGAGTTTATTCCTCTTGTCGTGCAATTCGGGCTGTCTCAGAGCTTTGATCGGGTGATGTTAAGTCAGATTATTCCGTTACTTAACCGCTGGCCGGACGAAACGTTAGCATTTCACCTGACGGTTGATTCATTATTGCAGCGCTCATTTGTTCGCTGGCTGCGCGATACGCTGCTTCAGTGTGAAAGAAAAAAACGAAACCGAATTTTGATTGAACTTGCTGAGGCAGATCTCTGTCAACATACCGACCGGCTGCGCCCTGCGATCCGTTTATTGCAAGGTTTGGGCTGTCGGCTGGCGGTTTCACAGGCCGGTCTGACGGTGGTCAGCACGTCGTATCTGAAAACTTTTCCGGTGGAAAGGGTTAAGCTTCACCCCGGACTGGTGCGTGATATTGATAAAAGGGTGGAGAATCAGCTCTTTGTTCAAAGTCTGCTCAGCGCATGTGAAGGGACTCAGGCGCTGGTTTTTGCAGCCGGCATAAGGACAAAAGAAGAGTGGAACACCTTGCAGAAAAGCGGTATCCACGGCGGCCAGGGGGATTTTTTTGCCGGACCACAGCCTGTTGAACCGGTCGGTAAAAAATATTCACACAACCGCGATGTTTAAGTGACCGTTATTGGTTTATTTAACGTAGAATGAGCCAGCTTTTAACCGACACCCTTACCTGGCATCCGGTGCACGCTTTATGGCCGCAGGTGGACGGAATATGTGGGTGAAAGTGTAAGAATTTATGTGCGGTGTTGCTACTTCGCCTGGGTGCCTGCCCGAGGTAAACCGAGCCTGCGATACAGAATTATTTCGCAGTGCCATCAGCCTCAAAAAGTAACAACCAGTGAATGGCGACATCGCGGACAATTTTCACGGAAGCAGGACGTTTTTGCGCCTTGTCGCTGCTTCGCGTGGTTGGTAAAGTAGGCGGATTTTATTTTCCGCCCCCAGCTTGCAGGATTATCCTTTCGTTATGTTTAAGAAATTTCGTGGCATGTTTTCCAACGACTTGTCCATCGACCTGGGTACCGCCAATACCCTTATCTATGTAAAAGGACAAGGCATCGTGCTGAATGAGCCATCTGTTGTGGCTATTCGTCAGGATCGTGCTGGTTCACCTAAAAGCGTTGCTGCTGTAGGTCACGACGCAAAACAGATGCTGGGTCGTACTCCTGGCAATATCGCGGCTATCCGTCCGATGAAAGATGGCGTTATCGCTGACTTCTTCGTGACTGAAAAAATGCTGCAACACTTCATCAAGCAAGTTCATAGCAACAGCTTCATGCGCCCAAGCCCTCGCGTGCTGGTGTGTGTGCCTGTCGGCGCAACTCAGGTTGAACGCCGCGCTATCCGTGAATCTGCACAAGGTGCAGGCGCGCGTGAAGTGTTCCTGATTGAAGAACCGATGGCTGCGGCAATCGGTGCAGGTCTGCCAGTTTCAGAAGCTACCGGTTCCATGGTTGTGGATATCGGTGGTGGTACAACGGAAGTTGCCGTGATTTCCCTGAACGGCGTCGTGTACTCTTCTTCTGTCCGTATCGGCGGCGACCGCTTCGATGAAGCCATCATCAATTACGTTCGTCGTAATTATGGTTCACTGATCGGCGAAGCCACGGCAGAACGCATCAAGCACAGCATCGGTTCTGCGTATCCGGGCGATGAAGTGCATGAAATTGAAGTGCGTGGCCGTAACCTGGCTGAAGGTGTTCCTCGTGGTTTCACGCTGAACTCCAATGAAATCCTGGAAGCGTTGCAAGAGCCGCTGACCGGTATTGTTAGCGCTGTGATGGTTGCACTGGAACAGTGCCCGCCAGAACTGGCTTCCGATATTTCTGAGCGCGGCATGGTGCTGACCGGCGGTGGCGCATTACTGCGTAACCTCGATCGCCTTCTGATGGAAGAAACCGGTATTCCGGTGGTTGTCGCAGAAGATCCACTGACTTGCGTAGCGCGCGGCGGTGGTAAAGCACTGGAAATGATCGACATGCACGGCGGCGACTTATTCAGCGAAGAGTAATCTCAGCGAAGACTTGTTGTTTTTGACAAGACCCGTTGCAAGCAGAAATAGTCTGCCCGGGAAGGTGGTTGTCCGTCAGGTAAAACCTGCAACGTGAAGTGTGCAGTGTTCAATGTGGATCCGCGCAAACACTGTCTGAGCTTAATTGTTCAGGCGGTGTTTTTGGCTATCCCATGAGATTGCCGCCTTTTCTGTCAGATGAAGCACCGACTTCGACTGGCTGAAACCTTCTGTTGCCGAGGAACTCGCATATTTTATGAAGCCAATTTTTAGCAGGGGGCCTTCCCTGCAACTGCGACTTTTTTTGGCTATTCTTACGGCCATTGTCCTGATTGTTGCCGACAGTAAGATAGGTACGTTTGTTAAAATCCGCACCTATATGGATACTGCCGTAAGTCCCTTCTATTTCCTATCTAACGCCCCGCGTGAATTTTTAGATCAGGTTTCCTCGACTTTTGCGACACGTGGCCAGCTTGAATTGGAAAACCGCGCACTGCGTCAGGAATTGCTGTTGAAAAACAGCGATCTGATGTTGCTTGGTCAGTACAAACAAGAAAACGCCCGTTTGCGTGAATTGCTGGGTTCACCACTGCGTCAGGACGAGCACAAGATGGTGACGCAGGTACTTTCCACCAGTAATGATCCGTACAGCGATCAGGTTGTCATCGATAAAGGCAGCAACAACGGCGTTTACATCGGGCAGCCGGTGATCAGCGATAAAGGTGTAGTCGGCCAGGTTGTGGCCGTTGCCGCACTGACCAGCCGCGTTCTGCTGATTTGCGATGCTTCCCATGCGTTGCCGATTCAGGTGTTACGTAACGATATCCGCGTGATTGCAGCCGGTAGCGGCTGTGCCGATGACCTGCAGCTTGAGCATCTGCCAAGCAACACTGACATTCGTGTGGGTGACGTGCTGGTGACGTCAGGGTTGGGAGGCCGGTTCCCTGAAGGGTATCCGGTGGGCGTGGTGTCTTCTGTCAAAGTGGATAACCAGCGCGCGTACACCGTCATTCAGGCTCGTCCTACAGCCGGTCTGCAACGTCTGCGCTATCTTCTGTTGTTGTGGGGTTCTGACCGGAATGGCGAACACCCGTTGCCACCGGACGAAGTGCATCGTGTTGCCAATGAGCGTCTGATGCAAATGATGCCACAGGTTCTGCCGCCGCCGGGTGATATGGGGCCTCCGGCACCTGTTCCCGCTCCTGCCACAGGCACGGTGACGGCACCTGTCAGCGCTCCGCCTGCACAGGGAGCCACACAATGAACAGTTACCGGAGCCACGGACGTTGGATTATTTGGCTATCCTTCCTGATAGCCATGTTGCTGCAAGTGATGCCGTGGCCTGAGCAGATTTACATGTTCAGGCCCTCATGGCTGATGCTGATCCTGATTTATTGGGTGATGGCCTTGCCGCACCGCGTCAATGTGGGTACCGGTTTTGTTGTCGGCTTCATCATGGACTTGATCCTCGGTTCAACGCTGGGGATCAGGGCGCTGGCATTTGCGATTACCGCTTATCTGGTCGCCTTTAAATTCCAGTTATTCCGTAATCTGGCACTCTGGCAGCAGGCGCTGATTGTCATGGTGCTTTCACTGGCAGTGGACGTCATGGTGTTCTGGGGGGAATTCCTGGTCGTTAACGTTTCGTTCCGGCCGGAAGTTTTCTGGAGCAGTGTGGTTGACGGTATTCTGTGGCCATGGCTGTTCCTGCTGATGCGAAAAATTCGTCGTCAGTTTGCCGTGCAATGAGGATGTTATGACTGCACTTTATCTGGCCTCCGGCTCTCCGCGTCGCCGTGAATTACTGACTTTGCTGGAACTGCCTTTCGAGCGTCTGTCGACAGATGTGGCAGAAGAACGTCAGCCCGGAGAAGCGCCGCAGGACTATGTTTTACGCCTGGCGAAAGACAAGGCGCAGGCCGGTGTGGCGGTGGCATCAGAAGATTTGCCGGTACTGGGCGCAGATACGATTGTGGTACTTGACGGTAAAGTGTTGGAAAAGCCACGTGACGAAGCGCAAGCCGCTGTTATGCTTAAGGCATTGTCCGGAAAACAGCATCAGGTGATGACCGCCATCGCCTTTGCGGATCGTCGGGATTGCCTCTGTACGCTGGTTGTGACCGATGTCACCTTCCGTTCACTATCCTCCGACGACATTGCACATTATATTCTGAGCGGTGAGCCCATGGATAAAGCGGGCGCTTATGGTATTCAGGGAAAGGGCGGTTGTTTCGTCCGTGAAATTCGCGGCAGTTACTATGCAGTTGTGGGTCTTCCTCTGGTGGAAACTCAGGAACTGCTAAATGAATTTTCTGCCTTACGCGAGCTTAGGAGTAAACATGACAGCTGAATTACTGGTCAATGTCACCCCGTCTGAAACCCGCGTGGCCTACATTGACGGTGGCATTCTGCAGGAAATCCATATTGAGCGTGAGACCAAACGCGGGATTGCCGGCAACATCTATAAAGGACGTATCAGCCGTGTATTGCCTGGGATGCAGGCAGCATTTGTAGATATCGGCCTTGAAAAAGCAGCGTTTTTGCACGCTTCAGACATCATGCCTCACACCGAATGTGTGGCGCGCGATGAGCAGAAAAATTTCCATGTGCGCGATATCGCAGAGCTGGTGCATCAGGGCCAGGATCTGATGGTTCAGGTGGTGAAAGATCCGCTGGGTACCAAAGGCGCGCGCCTGACGACCGACATTACTTTGCCATCCCGTTATCTGGTGTTTATGCCGGGAGCGTCTCACGTTGGTGTCTCCCAGCGCATCGAAAGCGAAGCAGAACGTGACCGCCTCAAACGCATCGTTTCAGAATATTGTGACGAACATGGCGGCTACATAATTCGTACCGCGGCCGAAGGCGTGGGCGAAGAAGAGCTTAAGCAGGATGCTGCGTATTTAAAACGCCTGTGGACCAAAGTCATGGAACGCAAGCGTCGTAACAAAACCAAGTGCAAGCTGTATGGCGAACTGGCGCTGGCGCACCGCGTGCTGCGTGATTTTGCCGGCGAAGCGCTGGACAGGATCCGCGTTGACTCCCGTCTGACCTATGAATTACTTGTGGAATTCACCAGCGAATACATGCCGGAAATGACCAGCAAGCTGGAGCATTACAGCGGCAAACAGCCAATTTTCGATCTGTTTGATGTGGAAAATGAAATCCAGCGTGCGCTCGAGCGCAAGGTTGAGCTGAAATCGGGTGGCTATCTGATCATCGATCAGACCGAAGCCATGACCACCGTGGACATCAACACCGGTGCGTTTGTCGGCCATCGTAATCTGGAAGACACCATCTTCAACACCAACACCGAAGCAACACAGGCTATCGCCCGGCAGCTCCGGTTACGTAATCTCGGTGGCATTATCATCATCGACTTCATTGATATGTCGAATGAAGATCACCGGCGTCGCGTGTTGCACAGCCTCGAGCAGGCATTATCCAAAGACCGCGTCAAAACCGGTATCCACGGTTTCTCCGCGCTCGGTCTGGTGGAAATGACCCGCAAACGTACCCGTGAAAGCGTGGAGCACGTATTGTGCAGCGATTGCCCGACCTGTCACGCGCGCGGCACGGTGAAAACGGTTGAAACGGTGTGCTATGAAATTCTGCGTGAAATCGTGCGCGTGCATCACGCCTACGATTCTGACCGTTTCCTGGTTTACGCTTCTGCGGCCGTGGGGGAGGCGCTGAAAGGCGAAGAATCACATGCGCTGGCCGAAGTGGAAATCTTCGTCGGTAAACAGGTCAAAGTGCAGATTGAACCGCTCTACAGTCAGGAGCAGTTTGACGTGGTGATGATGTGATTTGATGGCCGCAAGCCAGCAACATCGAGAAGTTAAAGGTTTCCATTGCCGTCTGTACGGGTGAAAACCCGTATGGAATGGGAAACAAGGAGAGAAGTTTGAGGCGACTGCCCGGTATTTTATTAACGACCAGCGCAACCCTTGTCGTGATAGTGGCTTTGGTGATCAGTGGCTTGCGTCTGGCATTGCCTCAGCTCACCCGCTTTCAGGCACAACTGGTCAGCAAAGTAGAATCCGCTACGGGCGTGCCGATTGAGTTGTCGCAAATCAGCGCCAGCTGGCAAACTTTTGGCCCTGTCATGGAAATCCGTGGTCTGCATGTGACCCTGCCGGATTCGGACTGGCAGGTTCAGCGCATCACGATGGCGCTCGACGTCTGGCAATCCCTTCTCCATTTCCGCTGGCAGTTCCGCGATCTCACTTTCTATAATTTACAGCTGGATCTCAACAGCACGCTGGGCGGCGATACCAATAAAGGGAACGGCATTCAGCCAAATCGCATCAGCGACATCTTCCTCAGGCAGGTCGATCATTTCGATTTGCGTAACAGCCGTATTTCTTTTCTGACGCCTTCCGGCCCGCGCGCTGAATTCGATATTCCGCAACTGACCTGGCTGAACACGCACAACCGTCACCGGGCCGAAGGGCAGCTGAGTTTATCCAGCTTCAACGGGCAGCACGGCATTGTCCAGGTGCGTATGGATCTCAACGATACCGACGGTCTGCTCAATAACGGCAAAATCTATTTGCAGGCCGACGATATTGATATGAAGCCGTGGTTCAGCCGCTGGCTGCGCAGCAATACCGGTTTAGAAAACGCCAATTTCAGCCTTGCGGCCTGGCTGACGGTGCGTAACGGCGATATTTACGCGGGCGATGCGCTGTTGAAAAACGGCTCGGCGACCTGGAAAACGGGCGCGGATGAACACCGTCTGGACGTTGATAACCTGGCCCTGCACGGCAGCCGTCAGGGCGATGGCTGGCAGGTTGGTACACAACAGCTGAACCTGAAAACTGACGGCATAGAGTGGCCGAAAGGGCGTCTCGAAGCGCTGTACCTGCCTGAAAATAATGATTTCCTCGGGCCCACGCAGGGCGAAGAATTACGTATCCGCGGTACAAATCTGCAACTCGAACGTTTAGGGCCGATTATTCCGACTTTTTCCTTCCTGACACCGTCGCTGCTGGAGCGCTGGCAGGATCTGAAACCGGCAGGGAATGTCGATCGCCTCGCGCTGGATATCCCGCTTAAACAGCCGGATCAGACCCGTTTTGATGCCAGCTGGAATGATGTCAGCTGGCAGCGCTGGGAACTTCTGCCCGGGATTAACCACTTTAAAGGCAGCGTGAAAGGCAGCATGTCGGGCGGGCAACTGATCGTTAATTTACAGGACAGCCTTCTGCCATATGGTGAAATGTTCCGCGCGCCGCTGGACGTGAGTGTGGCAACCGGTACGTTCAACTGGACCAGCGGCAAAGACGGCTGGGCGCTGTCGGGCAAAGACGTGGATGTCAAAGCCAACGCGCTGTGGGCGAAAGGTGATTTCAGCTACAAGCAACCCGCTGAAGGTGAGCCGTGGCTGAACATTCTGGCCGGTATCCGCCTGTATGATGCGGGCCAGGCCTGGCGCTATTTCCCTGAACCGCTGATGGGCAAACATCTGGTGGATTATCTGAGTGGCGCGATTCAGGCCGGGCAGGTGGATAACGCGACGCTGACCTTTAACGGCAATCCGCATCATTTCCCGTTTAAAAAGAACGAAGGGCAGTTTCAGGTTTGGGTTCCGCTGCGCCATTCGACCTTCCAGTTCCAGCCGGAATGGCCTGCGCTGACCGATCTGGATATCGACCTCGACTTCCTGAATGACGGCCTGTTTATGAAAGCCGCGCACACCAAACTGGGCAATGTCGATGGCAACAACGTCGTGGCCAATATTCCGGATTATCTGAAAGAAAAACTGTTCATCGATTCCGACCTGCGCGGGCAGGGTAAAGATATCGGCGATTACTTCATGGATACACCACTTCACGACACGCTGGGTTCTGCATTGCAGGAGCTCCAGATTGGTGGCGAAGTAAATGGTCGCTTACATCTGGACATTCCGCTGGACGGGGAACTGGTACGCGCATCCGGTGGCGTAACGCTTAACGATAACAGCCTGTTTATCAAACCGCTGGACAGCAAAATCAGCCATCTCAGCGGCCAGTTCAGCTACGACAACGGCAATCTTCAAAGCAATCAGTTAACCGGTAACTGGTTCGGGCAACCGATCAACGTGATGTTCAGCACGCAGGAACTGCCGGACGATTTCAAAGTGCAGGTTGGTCTGGATGCTAACTGGCAGCTGTCAAAAATTCCAGGCATGCCTGCCGCGGCGGCCAGCAAAATTTCCGGCGGTACGCCGTGGAAAGGCAACGTCAATATCACCCTTCCGCATAAAGGTACGCCGACGTATACCGTAGACGTGAATGCTGACCTGAAAGATGTAAGCAGTCACTTACCTGATCCTCTGAACAAAAAGCCGGGTCATTCGATGCCGCTGGTGGTGAACGTCAAAGGTGATTTGCACAGCTTTAATCTGGAAGGTGTGCTGGCGGGTAAAAACCATTTCAACAGCCGCTGGTTGCTGGGCAAACAGCTGAAACTGGACCGCGCTTCGTGGCAGGAAAACACCAAAAAAACGCCGCCATTGCCGGATGACAGCAGCCTGACGCTGCATCTGCCACCGCTGGATGGTGAAAACTGGCTTGGCCTGTTGTCGCCGGACAAAGCGACGCAAAGCGCCAGTACTAAACTGTCCGGATTCAGCTTCCCGCACCAGATTATCCTGACCACACCGGCGCTGACGCTGGGCGGGCAGGTCTGGAATGACCTGAAGATTCAGTCGGTTCAGAGCCATCAGGGCATGGAAGTGACTGCCAAAGGTAAAGAAATCGACGGCACGCTGAACATGAATGACAACGGTCCGTGGCTGGTGAATCTGCATTATCTGTATTTCAACCCGCAGTGGACCGTGGACGACGTGGCCAGCAGCGGCCAGCCTGGCGGGAACCCGTTTGCCTCGAGTAAGATTTCTTTCGCGAACTGGCCTGCATTGCAGCTCCGGTGTGAAGCGTGCTGGTTCCTCGGGCAGAACTTCCGCAAGGTGAATGCTGACCTGACGCCGCAGGGCAAATTGCTGATGCTGCGTAACGGCCTGATTGATACCGGTGTGGCAAAACTGGATGTGCAGGGCGACTGGAAGCAGGACGAACAGGGTGAAAATACCGGCCTGAAAGGGAAACTGTCGGGCAAAAATATCGAACAGGCGATGTCCTTCTTTGGCGTGACTACGCCACTTAAAGATGCGCCGTTTAATGTGAACTTCGATCTCCACTGGAAATCGGTGCCGTGGAAGCCGGATATCAGCACGCTGAACGGCACGCTGAAAAACGAGCTGGGCAAAGGCGAAATTGCTGATATTGGTGGCGGTCGCGCCGGACAGTTGCTTCGTCTGGTGAGCTTCGACGCGCTGCTGCGTAAGTTGCGTCTGGATTTCAGCGACACCTTTGGTCAGGGATTCTATTTTGATTCCATCAAATCCACCGCGTGGATTAAAGATGGCACGCTGCACACCGATGACCTGCTGGTTGACGGGCTGGCAGCGGATATCGCCATTACCGGTAAAGTGAATTTCGTAAACCAGCAGCTCGATTTAGAAGCGGTGATTGCGCCGGAAATTTCAGCCACCGTGGGCGTGGCGACGGCATTCGTGATTAACCCGGTGGTCGGCGTGGCTGTTTTTGCGGCCAGTAAAGTGCTGGCACCGCTGTGGAATAAAATCTCGCTGATCCGCTACCAGATTAGCGGGACGATTGCTGAACCGCATATCAATGAAATTTTGCGTAAACCTGCTGTCCCGCCAAAAGAGGCCACCGCGCAGTAACGTTTCCGAGACGGCGCAGGAAAGCTCGTTCGGGCTGTGTTAGGCTGTTAATAACTTTGTAACAATGGATTGTCCGGCAGGCTGACTGATTACCGCAGAGCCAGCACTGCCGGATTTTCGTCTAAAAGAGAGTGAATCTATGAGTCTGGCCTTAGTCAGTGAGCAGTTACTAACTGCCAATAATCTGAGTCATCAGGATCTGTTTTCCGTTTTGGGCCAGTTGTCAGAACGTCGCCTTGATTATGCCGATCTCTTTTTCCAGTCCAGTTTCCACGAAGCCTGGGTTATTGAAGACAGTATCATCAAAGACGGTTCTTACAATATCGACCAGGGCGTCGGTGTCCGTGCGGTCAGCGGTGAAAAAACCGGTTTTGCTTATGCCGATCAGATCACGCTGAACGCGCTGAATCAAAGCGCGACGGCGGCGCGAAGCATCGTCCGCGAGCAGGGCAATGGCAAAGCGCATACGCTGGGCGAAATTGCTTACAAATCCCTTTATACGCCACTGGATCCGCTGCAAAGCCTGCCGCGTGAAGCGAAAATTGAGCTTCTGCACCGTGTCGATAAAATTGCCCGCGCTGCCGATAAACGCGTTCAGGAAGTCAGCGCCAGCATTACCGGCGTCTACGAAACCGTACTGGTCGCCGCAACCGATGGCACGCTGGCGGCGGATATCCGTCCGCTGGTGCGTTTATCTGTCAGCGTGCTGGTCGAGCAGGATGGTCGTCGCGAGCGTGGCTCAAGCGGCGGCGGTGGCCGCGTCGGTTATGATTATTTCCTCGAAACCGTCAATGGTGAAGTGCGCGCAGAAGCCTTCGCCCGTGACGCCGTGCGTATGGCGTTGCTGAACCTGACCGCCGTTGCGGCACCTGCGGGCGGCATGCCTGTGGTACTCGGCGCGGGCTGGCCGGGCGTGCTGTTGCACGAAGCGGTCGGGCATGGTCTGGAGGGCGATTTCAACCGTCGCGGAACGTCAGTCTTCAGTGGCCAGATGGGTAAACTTGTGGCTTCTGAGCTGTGCACGGTTGTTGATGACGGCACAATGCCAGGCCTGCGCGGCTCGCTGGCCATCGATGATGAAGGCGTGCCGGGGCAATACAACGTGCTTATCGAAAACGGCGTGCTGAAAGGCTACATGCAGGACAAACTGAACGCGCGTCTGATGGGCGTTGCGCCAACCGGTAATGGCCGTCGCGAATCCTATGCGCACCTGCCAATGCCGCGTATGACCAATACCTACATGCTGGCCGGGAAATCAACGCCGGAAGATATTATCAGCAGCGTGGAATACGGCTTGTATGCACCGAATTTCGGCGGCGGTCAGGTCGACATTACCTCCGGTAAATTCGTGTTCTCCACCTCTGAAGCCTATCTGATTGAAAAAGGCCGCATCACCAAACCGGTGAAAGGCGCCACGCTGATTGGCTCCGGGATCGAAGCGATGCAGCAGATTTCCATGGTGGGCAACGATCTGGCCATCGATAAAGGCGTGGGCGTGTGCGGTAAAGAAGGTCAAAGCCTTCCGGTCGGTGTCGGTCAGCCAACCCTTAAGCTGGATAATCTGACGGTGGGCGGTACGGCGTAACCTCAGTTTTTTCAGCGATTAGCCTCCCTTTGCGGGAGGCTATTTATTTCCTGCCTAATTCCACTGCGTCACTTTCTTACCCTGCCGGTAACCCTGATACACCTTACTCACCCGTTTGAAATAATCCGTCAGATAATCAATGCAGACCTGCACTTTCAGCGGGAGTTTGTCTTTTTCCGTGTACAGCGCGTACACCGGGCGCGGATCGGACTGGTAGCTTCTGAAAAGGATCTCCACGTCACCGGCGTTAATCTCCTCAATCACCCACATCAGCGGGACATACGCAATGCCAACACCCGCTTTCAGCCAGCGGATCATGGTCTGCGAATCGTTGGTGACGAAACGCCCTTGTGGCGTGATGCGCGTCGAAATGCCTTCCGGTGCGATCAGCTCAAATTCACTGTCGGGACGCACGCTGTATTCCAGCCACGAGAAATTCACCATATCGGCAGGTTTTTCCGGCGTACCGTGCTGCGCCAGATAGCTGCGTGCCGCACACACCACCATCGGCATGGACCCTAATCGGGTGCAAAACAGGCTGGAATCCTGCAACGCACCGACGCGGATCACGACATCCAGCCCGTCGGCGATTAAATCGGGCGCGGGAATGCCGGTGACCAGATTCACCGTCAGGCCGGGATATTCGCCGAGCATTTCGGCGGTCATGGCAGCAAGAACATTTTGTGCCATTGTCGATGAGCTGCCGATGCGCAAAGTGCCGGTCGGCGTGTTATTGAAGGCATACAACTGTTCATGCACTTCACGCACGTCATGCAGCATTTTCCGGCATCCCTGATAGTAAAGCTTCCCGGCTTCTGTCAGGCCGATGCTGCGGGTGCTGCGGTTTAGTAATTTGATTTGTAAGTCATTTTCCAGCTTTGAAATGGTCTGGCTGATGGCGGAAACGCTCATGTCGAGGCGTCGTGCGGCGGCGGTAAAAGAACCGCTTTCCACGACCTGAGCGAATATCGACATGCGTTTTAATCGATCCATTGTTAACTCTGGCTTAAAAGTGATTTAGATCACAGAACGTTGATTACTTGATAATAAGCACGCTAATATACTCGTCCGGGCGATAAAACTCAGGTTTCTGATTTCCTGAATCAATGCTTACCTTCGCACACTTCCCTGGCAACCCCACAGTTTCATTGAGCACTTCCCAGTGAATTATTTATCTCCGGGGACGCGTGGCATTGCCTAAAATAATGAATAATGCGTGCGCGGGACGAGCAGATCTGCCCGCCGTCACTGCTGCTGGTAATAATGTAAGGAATTTTTGATGAGTTTGCTTCCGGTAATGGTGATTTTCGGATTGTCGTTTCCACCGGTATTTTTTGAAATACTGCTGGCGCTGGTGGTGTTTTTCCTGCTCCGGCGGATATTACAACCGACTGGTATTTATGACTTTGTCTGGCATCCGGCTTTGTTTAACACAGCATTATATTGCTGTCTTTTTTACCTGATTTCCCGCTTGTTCGTCTGAGGCCGTTGTGAAAAATTTCTCTATAAAAATAATACGTTATGCAATTACGCTGATTCTTGTCGTTCTGGCTGTCATCGCAATCTTCAGAGCCTGGGCGTTCTATACGGAATCTCCGTGGACCCGTGATGCCAAATTTACCGCTGACGTTGTGTCGATTGCGCCGGATGTGACCGGTTTAATCACTGACGTGCCGGTGATTGATAATCAGCTGGTGACCAAAGGTCAGGTGCTGTTCAAAATTGACCAGCCGCGTTATCAGCAGGCGCTGGACGAAGCGAGTGCTGACGTCGCTTATTATCAGGCGCTGGCCGCCGAGAAAAAACGCGAAGCCGGACGCCGTGTGAAACTGGGCGTTCAGGCAATGTCGCAGGAAGAAATTGATCAGGCGAACAACGTACTGCAAACCGCGCAGCATCAGCTGGCGAAAGCGCAGGCCGCGCGCGATCTGGCGGTACTGGATTTAGAGCGTACCGTGGTTGTCGCACCGGCTGATGGCTGGGTCACCAACCTCACGGTTCATCCCGGCAACTACATTAACCGGGGGTCGACCGCCGTGGCGCTGGTGAAGAAAAACTCTTTCTACATTCTGGCGTATCTGGAAGAAACTAAATTGCCGGGCCTGAAAAAAGGTGACCGTGCGGAAATTACTCCGCTGGGCAGTAACCGCATTATGCACGGCACGGTAGACAGCGTCGCTGCTGCGGTCACCAACAGCTCATCTTCGGCGGCGACCAATGGTCTGGCGACTATCGACAGCAACCTGGAATGGGTGCGCCTTGCGCAGCGCGTGCCGGTGAAAATCGTGCTCGACGATAAAGACCAGCAGCATCCGTACCCGGCGGGGACGACGGCCACCGTCGTAATCACCGGCAGTCATGATCGTAAACGAGATGAAGGTTCTCCGTTCCTTCGTCTCCTGCATCGCCTGAGAGAGTTTGGATAAGGCCGGAAAGATGAATAGCGTACTTATCCCGCGCATACGTTTTGCCTGCAAGCTGACGTTCGCGATCCTCGGCGCGCTGGTTCTCGGATTTTATCTGCAACTCGAGACCCCGCGCTGGTCGGCCATGACCGCCGCCATTGTGACCTCCGGCCCTGCGCTGGTGGCGGGCGGCGAACCTTTTGCCGGTGCTATTCGTCACCGTGGTTTCCTGCGCGTTATCGGGACGTTTATCGGCTGTATCGCGGCGCTGGTGATTGTTATCGCCACCGCCCGCGCGCCGGTCGTGATGCTGCTTTTATGCTGTATATGGGCGGGCATCTGCACCTGGTGGTCTTCACTGGTGCGCATTGAAAACTCCTATGCGCTGGGGCTGGCGGGTTATACCGCGCTGATTATCGTGGTGACTTCCGCCAGCGCACCGTTACAGACACCGCAGTTTGCCGTTGAGCGTTGCAGCGAAATCGTGATCGGTATTTGCTGCGCCATCGTGGCTGACCTGCTGTTTTCTCCGCGTTCCATCAAAAAAGATATCGACCGCGCCGTCAGTCAGCTGATGTTGGATCAGTTTGCGCTGATGCGGATTTGCGTGAATGTCGGCTCTAAAGAAGATATCGACAAATCCTGGAATAATCTGGTCAAAAGCACCACAGCGCTAAACGGTATGCGCGGCAGCCTGATGATGGAATCATCGCGCTGGCAGCGTTGCAATCAGCGTCTGAAGGCGCTGCACAGCACCTCGCTGAGCATGATTACCCAGGCCTGTGAAACCTACCTGATTATGCAGGACACGCCGGAAAGGCTTTCTCCCGAGCTGAAAGCGTTATTTGCTGAACCGGCAGAAACCGTTGCGGATGTTCACCGTCGCCTGAAACAGCTGCGCCAGATTATTACCGGCATGCACAGCGATAACGTACTGGTGACGCTCAGCGCCTGGGCCGGGGCAGGGACCCGTGCGCTGTTGCTGATGAAAGGTGTTCAGACCAACAGCAGCATCAGCAGCATTGAAAGCGGTGTGCTGGAAGGCGAAGTGGTAGTGCGTCCGGTGTCTGCAGAACGGCATCATGCGCTGATCAACGGCCTGCGTACCTTTACTGCGACGGCGATTGGCTGCCTGATGTGGTTGTGGACCGGCTGGACGTCGGCCAGTGGCTGCGTGATTATTATCGCCGTGGTGACCTCGCTGGCGATGCGCACGCCGAACCCGAAAGGCATGGCGATGGATTTTATCGTCGGTATGTTACTGGCGATCCCGGTTGGCTCGATGATGTTTATGCTGATCATGCCTTCGACGCAGCAAAGTCTGTTCCTGCTGTGTCTGATGCTGGGGATTTTCACCTTCTTTATCGGGATCGAAGTCACCAAACGCCGTCTCGGAATGCTCGGTCTGCTGGCGGGCACCATCAATATTCTGGTGCTCAGTAACCCGATGAAATTTAACGTAACGTCGTTTCTCGATAACGCGCTGGGGCAGGCAATCGGGACAGTCATTGCGATGGCTGTGTTGCTGATTATTCGCGATAAGTCCCGCGATAAAACGGGGCGCACATTGCTGAACCGCTTTATGAGCAGTGCAGTATCGGCGCTGACCACCAAGGCGTACCGTCGTCGTGAAAACCACCTTCCGGCGCTTTATCATCAGCTCAATCAGCTGCTGGTCATGTTCCCAAATGACATCGGTAAATACCGCCTGGCGCTGATGCTGATTATCGCTCACCAGCGCATGAAACTCGCCGAAGTGCCGGTGAATGATGAGCTGTCAGCGTTCCATAAGAAAATCCGCAACACGGCAGATCACGTGGTTTCTGCGTCGGGCGAAGGCAAGCGGACTTACTACTACCAGCGTCTGCTCAAGGAGCTGGCTGAGTATCAGCAGAAGCTGGTCGATTACGATGCACCACTGAAAGTGACCGAGCCAGTGCGGCGCCTGACCGAAATGCTACATCGTTATCAGCATTCATTTGTGGCGTAATTGTCTGCAAAAAACATAAGGCCGGTGTTTAACTACACCGGCCTTTTTTATTGTCGTGCTCCGCGCATTATTTCATGAACGCTTCGCGGTCGGCGGCGGTAATCTGACGTATTACCCGACAGGGAACGCCAGCTGCCACCACACCGGCGGGAATGGACTTTGTCACCACGCTGCCCGCGCCAATCACGCTGTTACGGCCAATAGTCACGCCCGGATTCACCATTACACCCGTGCCCAGCCAGACGTTATCTTCAATGACAATCGGCAGGGAGAATTGCTGTCCGGTTGCGCGGATTTCAGGGTCGATCGGGTGACCGGCTGTCGCCAGCGTCACGTTTGGCGCGAACATCACGTTATCGCCAATCGTCACCGTGGCGTCATCCACCACCGTGAGATTGAAGTTGGCGTAGAAGTTCTTGCCGATATGAATATGCGTGCCGTACGCGACGCGCAGCGGCGGCTCGATCCAGCCGTTTTCGCCGATGCTGCCCATCATGTCTTTCAGCAACCGCTGGCGTTTGTCTTCTTCAGACGGGCGGGTCAGATTGTAATCGTACACCCGCTCTTTTCCGGCGCGGCGCTCTTCAGGCAGTCCTTCGCCCATGTCGGTATAAAGCTCGCCAATGTTCATTTTTTCGCGTGTCGACATACTTTCGTCCTTTTTTAAAATGAGTCAGATTGCAGACAGTTTACGGAGTGCCACACGGGCTGTGAACGTATGACATTCAACTTTGCGAGCTGTGTCTCTCAGTGCTGTCTGACAGACGCTTTCTTCTCAGCCGCTATACTTAACGCAATCCCGTGCGTTAAACAGCACAAATCAGGAGGATCCCTAATGTCTGCCCATTCTCAAAAACTGTCCGCGCATCCTTTATTCAAGACCGGCTATTTTGTCGGCGGCGAATGGCATGAAGCCAAAAACACCTTCGATGTCCTGAATCCGGCGAGCGGCGATGTGGTGGCTAAAGTGGCCAAGGCCGGTAAAGCCGAGGCCGAAGCCGCCGTCAAAGCCGCCAGCGATGCTTTCCCCGCATGGCGGAAAACGACTGCAAAAGCCCGTTCGGAGATTTTGCACCGCTGGTATGAACTGATGCTGGAAAACAAACAGTTTCTCGGCGAGCTGATGGTGGCTGAACAAGGCAAACCGCTGAAAGAGGCGCTGGGCGAAGTCGATTACGCCGCCAGCTATCTGCAATGGTTTAGCGAAGAAGCCAAACGCGCCAACGGTGAAATCATTCCGCCGGCCAAATCCGGTTCCCGGATCCTCGCTACGCGCGAACCGGTCGGCGTTGTCGCGGCCATCACGCCGTGGAACTTCCCGCTGGCAATGCTGACCCGCAAACTCGGTCCGGCGCTGGCCGCAGGCTGTACCGGCCTTATCAAACCGGCAAATAATACGCCGCTTTCCGCTTTTGCGTTGTTGCAGCTGGCGAAAGACGCGGGCGTGCCGGATGGCGTCATCAACGGCGTGGCGGGCGATACGCAGGCTATCAGCGGCGTGATTATGGCCAGCGATAAAGTAAGAAAAGTGTCCTTTACCGGTTCTACTGAAGTCGGGAAAACGCTGGTTCGCAACAGCGCCGACACCATGAAAAAAGTGTCAATGGAGCTGGGGGGTAACGCGCCGTATATCGTGTTCGACGACGCTGATATTGAGGCCGCCGTGAAAGGGGCCATCACCTGCAAATTCCGTAACACCGGACAGGTCTGCGTGTGCATCAACCGCATCTACGTTCAGGACGGCGTTTACGAAGCGTTCACCTCGCGCCTGGTCGAAGAAGTGCGCAAGCTGAAAGTCGGTAACGGCATGGATGAAGGCGTGATAGTCGGCCCGCTGATTGACATCAAAGGGCTGGAGAAAGTGGAGGAACATGTTAAAGACGCGCTGGAGAAGGGCGCGAAACTGATGGAAGGCGGGCAGCGACATAAGCTGGGCGGTAACTTCTTCCAGCCGACGGTGATTATCAATGCAACCGACGACATGAAAGTCGCGCGCGAAGAAACCTTTGGTCCGCTGGCAGCCTGTTTCCGTTTCAAAACGGAAGAGGAAGTGATTAAGCGCGCCAATGATACGCCGTTCGGACTGGCCGCGTATTTCTACAGTCAGAATCTGCAACGTATTTTCCGCGTCGCCGATGCAATTGAAAGCGGCATGATCGGCATTAACGAATGTGCTATTTCTAATGAGGCCGCGCCGTTTGGCGGGGTAAAAGAGTCCGGTCTGGGGCGCGAGGGCTCCGTGCTGGGGCTGGAAGAGTATTTGCAGGTGAAAACATTACATTTGGGAAATCTATAAGTCCGCTTTCCCGAAACTCTGTTTTGAGAAACAATATTCAGCAACCGACGGTTTTTCGCATTATAAAAGGGACGTCAATGAAGGCATTCAACGGGCTGCGTTCGCGCACTTTTTCTCGCAATCTGATCATGGCCATCGCCGTCATTCTCGGGCTGGCCGGTGTTGCCGGACACGTTGTCGCAAAATCGACATACAATCAGGGCACAATCGTTGCGGGTACTGATGAACAATCCGTGGTGAATTATTTGCGCCAGAATCACAGATTGCCTGATAACTACATCACCAAGAAAAAGGCACGCGAAGCGGGCTGGGATGCGCGTTCCGGCAACCTGTGCGATGTATTGCCAGGAAAAGCCATCGGCGGCGACCGGTTCTCAAACCGGGAAGGGCGTTTACCGGCGGCTAACAAACGCGTATGGCGTGAGGCAGATATCAACTATCGCTGCGGACGCCGCGGTGCTGACCGCGTGCTGTTTACCAGCGACGGACTGATTTATGTCAGCCGTAACCATTATCAGAATTTTGTTCGGGTGGAGTAATGTCGATGAAAAAAGTGAGCTTCGATTTTAATCACATCCCGGATTTACCCGCATTCTACGGCGAGTTTGCCCGTCAGTTTGAACTGACCGACGAATTCGGCGCGAATCTGGACGCACTTTGGGATGAGGTGACCGGCGGAATAGCGCTGCCGGTTGAAATTGATTTCTTAAATCTGAACGCCAGCCGCAAACGGCGATTTGGTGCGCTGATTCTGCTGTTTGAAGAGGCGGAAGAAGAGCTGGAAGGCGAGTTGCGGCTGAACCTGCTGGAGAAACCTGCCGCGAAAGCGAAAGGCTAAAAAGAAAAAACCCGCCATTTCGGTGACTCAAAAGGCGGGTTTTTATTTTAGTCCTGGCCTTCAGCCAGTTCGCGCAGATACTGGAAAATCTGGCGGTAAGATTTTGGCGGCTTGTTCGTCGCTTTCTCTTTTTGCGCGTTGCGGATCAGCGCGCGAAGTTGCTGACGGTCAGCTTCCGGATAGAGAACTAAAACGGAAGGAATGACATCGTCGCCTTCTTCGACCAGACGGTCACGCAGCATTTCCAGTTTATGGAACAGCGAAACCTGCTGGTTGTGGCGGTTTTTCAGTTTATCCAGCGCGGTCTGGATCGGCTCAACGTCACGGGAACGCAGCATTTTACCGATCAACTGCATCTGGCGGCGACGGCCTTCTTTCTTGATCTTTTGCGCAAGATTGATGGCGGCGCGGAGATCTTCATCCAGCGGCAATTTGTCGAGCGAGTTATTACCCAGATCAACCATTTCTGCACCGAGATCTTTCAGCGCCTCGGCGTCACGTTTGATTTCACTTTTACTGACCCAGATGATCTCATCATCTTCTTCGTTCGCGTTGTTATCCGGAACGTCGTCGTGCCAGTCGTCAATTTTCTTTGTCATGGGCGCTTCCTCTTAACGAGGTAATCCTGTCAGTTTGATTGTGCTTTATTGCTTCGGCCGCATTATGCCACAGTCCTCTATATTCTGTTGCAACTTCGGTTTAACACTCTCGGACTGAAAGCGAAATTATGGCGAGTCTCTGTTAGACTCAAAGGTAATCGTCTTCATAATTCAGTGTAGAACAATCCCTTTTATCTCATAAGCGATGGCATGCCGATGAACGTAGTCAATCAAGTTGCGCAGCAGCGTAAAACCCTGGAACAGGCCGTCTCACAGGCACTGGAGCTGGCGAAAGCAGGCTCAGATGCCGCAGAAGTGGCGGTCAGCAAAACCACCGGTATCGGCGTCAGCACGCGTTTTGGCGAAGTTGAGAACGTAGAATTCAACAGCGATGGTGCGTTAGGCATCACGGTGTATTACCAGAACCGCAAGGGCAGTGCTTCTTCCACCGATTTAAGCCCTGACGCGATTTCCCGCACCGTGCAGGCTGCGCTGGATATTGCCCGTTATACGTCACCGGATCCGTTCGCGGGCGTGGCGGATAAAGAAATGCTGGCCTTCGATGCGCCGGATCTGGATTTATTCCATCCGGAAGAATTGGATCCAGATCGCAGTATCGAACTGGCCGCCCGTGCTGAACAAGCCGCATTGCAGGCGGATAAACGAATCACTAACACTGAAGGCGGCAGTTTCAACAGCCACTACGGCATCCGGGTTTTCGGCAACAGCCACGGTATGTTGCAGAGCTATTGTTCGACGCGTCACTCCATTTCTGCTTCGGTTATTGCTGAACACGAAGGCGACATGGAACGCGATTACGCCTATTCCATCGCCCGTAAAATGAGCGACCTGAAAGACCCTGAATGGGTCGGCGCAGAGTGCGCACGCCGCACGTTATCGCGTCTGGCTCCGCGTAAATTACCGACCATGCAGGCACCGGTTCTGTTCGCTTCCGAAGTGGCGACCGGTTTGTTCGGTCATCTGGTCGGGGCGATCAGCGGCGGCAGCATATACCGCAAATCGTCATTCCTGCTCGACAGCCTCGGCAAGCAAATTTTGCCGGAATGGCTGACCATTGAAGAACATCCGCATCTGCTGCAAGGTCTGGCTTCGACGCCGTTCGACAGCGAAGGTGTGCGCACCGAACGCCGTGATATCGTTAAAGACGGCGTGCTGCAAAACTGGCTGATGACCTGTTATTCCGCGCGTAAACTCGGTCTGCAAACCACCGGCCATGCGGGCGGTATTCACAACTGGCGCATCGCGGGTCAGGGCGATGATTTCGCGGGTATGCTGCGTAAACTCGACAAAGGTCTGGTTGTTACCGAACTGATGGGCCAGGGCGTCAGCGGCGTGACCGGTGACTATTCCCGCGGTGCGGCAGGTTTCTGGGTCGAGAATGGCGAGATCCAGTATCCGGTGAGCGAAATCACCATCGCCGGTAACCTGAAAGATATGTGGCGCAATATGGTCGCCATCGGCAGCGATATTGAAACCCGCAGCAATATTCAGTGCGGCTCTGTGCTGTTGCCTGCGATGAAAATCGCCGGCGAATAATCCTGACTTAAAAGCAGCGATCGCCCGATCGCTGCTTCCTCCTTTACTACCTTTCTTTACAAAAAATTCATCCCGTTTTCCTCTCTCTCAGCCTATTTTTATAAAGCCTTACAAGCAATGTCGTTTTAACTAACAAATAAATAACAATAGAGAGAAAAGAATATGCGCAAACAACTGATGGCGTTGGCGGTAATCGCCCTGTTAGGAAGCAGTACGGCGGTTCTGGCCGCAGATTTAGAAACGGACATGGACACGATTGCGGATAACTACAGCAAAGTGCTGAAGACCAGCGATCAGGCAGAACTTACGACCAGCCTGGCGAACATGAAAGCGGCAGCGGAAGACGCGAAAAAAGCCACACCGCCGAAGCTGAAAGGCAAAGCGCCGGACAGTCCGGAGATTCAGGATTACCACAAAGGGTTGGATACGCTGATTGGGCAGATTGATTCGGCATCAGCTTTGGCGAAAGCCGGCAAAGTAGATGAAGCGAAGAAAGAAGCCGAAGGGTTTAAGGCCACAAGGAATGAGAACCACAAGAAGTTTAAGTAAGCAGATGGCCGCTGCTTAGGCGGCTTTTCATGCTGATAGCAGCGTAAGTTTCGGTTTCTCAATAACGGTTATCACACGGCCTCTCGCACCGAAACCGACCAAAGAGGGCTAAGACGAGCCCTCTTTGGAATCTCCACGTCTTAAACTGCGCGCTCCGCTCGCTGTCTATGTTTCAGATACCACCGCGACAGGCTGGAAATCTTGCCGCTGCGCGGTGCCTTCTCTCGGGATTCGAGCCTCTGGTCTCGAACCTCTCGCTCAGCAAGATTTCTGAATCGCCCGCACGATCTTAAATTCAACGGCAGATCGTTTTCATCTTTTAAATAAGCTTAATGGCGTGCTCAAAAATGGTACCGAATGAATGGTTCGAGACCTGAGGCCCGAAGCCTGAAATGAGGGAATCGCGCAGCGATGACATTTTGCGCCACTCACTATTGCCATGGAACATGTCCATCGAGCCTGCGATAGCGCGCAGTAAAAAAGCGGGGAGAGATCCAAGAGAGGGAAAGCACTTCCCTCTCCTGGGCGGTTTCGGCGCTGCGCGTTGAGTGATCACTGCAGGTGAGAAACCGAAATTTTCTCATCCTTAAGTAAAGCCGCCATTGCAGCGGCTTCTGCAAAAAAATCTTAACTTCTCAGTTCCCCGGCCGCCTCCGGCTGATACAACAACTCCAGCACGGTAATGTGGCTTTCTTCGCCATTGGGCATTTCCCAGGTAATGCTGCCGCCGACGCGCAGGCCTAAAAGGGCAGCGCCGAGCGGGGCCATCACCGACAGTTGCTCATTGCTGTCTTTCAACGCTGCCGGATAGACCAGTGTACGGATGTGCTCTTCGCCTTCTTTACCTTCCGTAAAGCGAACCTTGCTGTTCATCGTAACTACGTCGGCAGGAATTTCCCCGGGCGGCAAAATCTCTGCGCGATCCAACTCTTCATTCAGGGCATCGGCGACCGGGCTGCTGGCAAATGCCGGTTGCGCCAGCAATGTGTCCAGGCGTTCTGCGTCAAGTTCATTGATGATCAGTGTCGGTTTACTCATAACATTCTCCATGGTTCCTTTTGCATCACCCGCTTCATGCGAGTGGGGTGCCGGTCGGCAAAAAATAACACCCCCGCGGGTAAACGCGGGGGTGTCAGTGTTCTGCATGTGTTCTTTGATACTAGGCATTCTTATCGGTAAAAGAAAGCGTTGTAAGGGAATTAATCCGCATTGCGAAAAATCCGATTACCAGTGAAATACGCTGCTACAGACGGTAATACTCAGTGATATGACGACTTAACTTTTCGTTTTGCGAATTAGATCTGCTCAGCTCACCGTATTTCCACTTCGAACTGGAAAAAGACCCACTACACAGGAAATCTCTCCAAGGTTAGGGTAAAGACAGACGAAATAAACGACTGAAAATAGAAAGTCAGGCAAGGAGAGAGGTAACCGCGAGTGAATAACGGAACCGCATCTGTGAAGGGTAACGGGCAGACAGAATTGGAAGATGCTCCTGCAATAACAGAGAAAGTATTAAAAGATATTCAGGCAATGCAAAGTGCGAAGAATATCTACACCACAGATGTTCAGTTGCAGATGTTAACGTCACACGTTAAAGCCATGGTATTACGCTCAATCACCGGCGAACCATTGCCTGAAGTCGAAAAAGATTTATTTGACGAAATTTCTGATGAGTCCATGAAAATGGCAGAAGAAGTTGTCAGCTGGTTCGGAAATTTACCGATTGAGGAAGCGTATTTGCTCTCGGTGCATTTTGAAGTCGCAAGAGACAACGAACCGAAATAATCCTGATTTTTGATTTAACGAATTAACCAAACTGGAGAAGTAAATTATGGGACAAGTATTAGTTGTGATTGGCGACCGTTTAGGTAAAGGCCAGAAAGTGGCAGCAGGCGTGGAAGCGGCTGGCGGAAGAGCCATTGTTGTCCCAGGCATGGCAGCCGATATGAAACTCGGCGACGTGATGAAAACAGAAGGCGCGACCTTTGGTATTTCCTTCTGCGGCAGCGGCGGCGCCGGTGCGATTACCGCACAAAACAAATACGGATATAAAGCCAAGTACGGAATGCGTTCAGTGGATGAAGGTGTGACGGCAATTAATGAAGGCTGTCTGGTATTAGGGTTCGGATTTATGGATAAAGAAGAACTGGGTCAGCGCCTGGTTGAAGCTTATAACAAGAAGTATGGTCAGGCGTAATGAAGCAACAATTAAGCACGACAGTTCGGGTTGAAGGAAAAGGCGAAAATAAGGCTGCCGCCTTTTCTTCCGCACTGAGTCAGGTTCAGAGAACGGTTCTCAAATCTTCTACCAATAATGTCTTGCTGCGCATTGAACCGCAGGACGTCAAGGTAATAAAGGCAGAAGAGTCAGTGAAAAGAGAAAAGTTTCTGTTCTTTTTTCTGGCCAGGGAAAGAAAGAGTTATTACGTGGCGTTAGACATTACCGTCAACCTGACTGTTATTAATACGGAACAGGTAGTTTTTGTCACGAAATAAAAACGTTAGCTATAAATGACAAGGATATACTGATGTTTTTAATTATTTTATTTAAGTCGCTTATTATCGGCGGACTGGTTGGCGTGGGGGTAGGTGCAGGTGCTGCACGTATGTTCCACGCGCCTACCGTGCAAGGGATGGGGGCTTTTCGTACTCTTGGGGAATTAAATTCCTGTGAAGGCGATCCGGCTTCGCATTTCTCATTTGGTCTGGGCTTCTTCTTTAACGCCTGGGCTTCTTCCGTTGCGGCGGGTTCTTTCACACAGGACGTCGACCACCGCATCATCCCTCACTGGGCGACCGCTGCTCTGATGTTCAAAAACCGCAATGTGGCTGAAACCATGCACGACCCGCGCAAGATGGCGATTGCGGGCGGCATCATCGGCATGATTGTGGTGGCATTTCTGAATACCACCGCATCCGCGGTACCTGCGGCTTTACAGGTGACGGCGATTAAAGTGCTGGTGCCTGCGGCCAACCTGCTGGTGAACACCGTCATGCCCGTAATTTTCTGGCTGGCGGCGATTGATGCAGGGCGTCGTTCTGGTTTCTGGGCCACCATCTTCGGCGGTCTGGCGCAGATGATCATGGGTAACGCCGTGCCGGGTCTGGTGCTGGGTATTCTGATCGGGAAAGGCGTTGAAGAAAGCGGCTGGAACCGAGTCACCAAAGTGATGATGGCAGCGATTATCGCGCTGTTCGCACTCAGCGGCTTCTTCCGCGGTTTCGACGTCAAACTGTTGCAGTCTTTCATGCTGGATGTTCCCGCGTGGCTGAACGGCATTCACAACTCACTCAGCGGCAAGTAAGAGGAACATGACAATGGAAGAACAAGCCAAACGTGGTTTCTGGTACGCCGAGTGGTCGTTCCCGATTTTTGTCGGACTGCTGTCGTCAGGCGTTTTCGCCGGGACACACATGTATTACCTGTATGGCATTGGTGCTTTTAACGAAGTGGCGTTTGTGTCGATGCTGCGTTCAGGCATGGATACCGGTGTGTACGGCGCAGTGGCGGCCTTCGGTGCCAGCTTCCTGTTTGCCCGCATTATCGAAGGTTCGCTGGTCGGTATTCTGGATATCGGCGGCGCGATCCAGACCGGTATTGGTCTGGGCGTTCCGGCACTGTTGCTCGGCGCGGGGATTATCTTCCCGGTGGCGAACTTTGCCGCTTCGCTGGTGACCGGCCTGATCCTCGGTTTAGCTGTGGGCTACATCATTATTCTGGCGCGTAAATTTACCATCAATCAGAGCAATTCCACCTACGGTGCGGACGTGATGATGGGTGCGGGTAACGCCTCCGGCCGCTTCCTCGGGCCGTTGATTATCCTCTCCGCGATGGCCGCGTCGATTCCAATCGGCCTGGGATCACTGCTTGGCGCGCTGGGCTTCTACCTGTGGCAGAAACCTATCACCGGCGGTGCCATTCTCGGTGCGATGGTGCTGGGCGCTATCTTCCCGGTATCACTGTAAGTACTTCAATAAGAAAGCAGTAATCAGGCGTCAGGATTTCTCTGGCGCCTGAGATTATGGAGAACGTCGTATGTATGACTTAATCATCCGACAGGCAAAAAGCACAGACGGCAGCCTGACTGATATTGCAATTCAGGGCGGCAAATTCGCCGCCATCGGCACGCTGGCACCCGACGCCACAGCCCGCCAGACACTCGACCTTCAGGGCAAAGTTTACGCCAGCGCAGGCTGGATTGACTCCCATGTTCACTGTTACCCGAAATCACCCATTTATCATGACGATGCCGATTTGATTGGCATCGCCTGTGGTGTCACCACGGTGGCGGATGCCGGCAGCACCGGCGCGAATGATGTCGACGATTTCTATCAGATCACCCGAGCGGCGAAAACCAACGTCTACGCGTTCCTGAATATCGCGCGCACCGGCATCGTCACGCAGAACGAACTGGCGGATATGACGCAGATCGACAAAGTCGGCGTGCGTGACGCCATCGCGCGCAATCCCGGTTTTATTATCGGCATCAAAGCGCGCATGAGCAGCAGCGTGGTCGGCCAGAACGGTATTAAACCGCTGGTGCGCGCCAAAGAGATTCAGCAGGAAAACAACGATCTGCCGCTGATGGTGCATATCGGTAATAACCCGCCGAACCTCGATGAAATCGCCGATTTGCTGACATCAGGCGACATCATCACGCACTGCTATAACGGCAAGCCAAACCGCATCCTCTCGCCAGAAGGTGTACTGCGCGATTCCATTAAGCGCGCGCTGAGCCGCGGCGTGCGGCTGGATGTCGGTCACGGGACCGCAAGTTTCAGTTTTGAAGTGGCGGAACGGGCGATTAAGCAGGGTATTTTGCCCCACACCATCAGCTCCGATATTTACTGCCGCAACCGCATGAACGGGCCGGTGCATAGCCTGGCGACCGTCATGTCGAAGTTCTTTAGCGTAGGCATGACACTGACGCAGGTGATTGATTGCGTCACTTCACACGCCGCCGATGCTTTACGCCTGCCTGCCAAAGGCCGTCTCGAAGTGGGCGCTGACGCCGACCTGACTCTGTTCGAGCAGCGTTTTGCGCCGCAGGTATTTGTCGATTCCGAAGGTCAGTCCGTGAAGGGCGAAAGTTTGCTGGTACCTCTGGCCGCCGTGGTCGCGGGTGTCACTCTGTTAACCGAAGAAGGGAAATCTGCTCATGTCTTCTGAACAATCTTTGTATGAAAAATATCAGCTGAAACAGGTGATTAACGCATCCGGTCGCATGACGGCGCTCGGTGTTTCCACGCCGCGTGAAGAAGTGGCGGCGGTGGTGAATACCGGTCTGAATCATTATTTCGAGATGAAGGATCTGGTGAACAAAACCGGTGCTTATATCGCCAAACTGCTGAACGTGGAAAACGCGGTGGTGGTGTCCTGTGCGTCTGCCGGGATTGCGCAGTCGGTCGCGGCGGTGATTGTGAAAGATAACGCCTGGCTGCTGGAAAACCTGCATGCCGCACCGCTGGAAGTCCCTCACGACATCGTGCTGCCAAAAGGCCACAACGTGAATTTCGGTGCGCCGGTGGGCACGATGGTGACAATGGGCGGCGGCAAAGTCGTGGAAGCCGGTTATGCCAACGAATGTTCAGCCGCCCAGCTTGCGGCCTGCATTACGCCACGCACTGCCGCCATTTTGTACATCAAATCACATCACAGCGTGCAGAAAAGCATTCTTTCGGTGGCGGAAGCCGCTGCCGTTGCCCGTGAGCATAACCTGCCGCTGATCGTTGATGCTGCCGCAGAAGAAGACCTGACCTGTTATTACGAAATGGGCGCAGATCTGGTGATTTACAGCGGCGCGAAGGCCATCGAAGGGCCGACCAGCGGTCTGGTGCTCGGCAAAAAACAGTACGTCGAATGGGTGAAACTGCAATCGGGCGGGATTGGCCGTGCGATGAAAGTCGGCAAAGAGGGCATTCTCGGCCTGACGCAGGCCATCGAAAGCTACATCACGCAACCCAAAACCACCGGGCAGGAAATGGTCGACAAGATGACGCCATTTATCGCCAGCCTGAATGAAATTAACGGCGTCACCGGACGCGTGGTCTGGGACAGCGCCGGGCGTGATATTGCGCGTACGGAAATTACGTTCGATGAAACGGTACTGGGCTGGAAAACCAAAGCCATTGTGGATGCGATGAAAACCGGCGATATCGCGATTTATTTCCGTGGCTACCGCGCTAACGAAGGCAAGATTGAAGTTGATGTGCGCAGCGTGACGCCGCCGCAGCTCGCCATCGTCGCAGAACGTTTTAAACAACTTTTTAGTGGAGAGAAAGCATGAAGCTGACCCCGAATTTCTACCGTGACCGCGTGTGCCTGAATGTGCTGGCTGGCTCGAAAGACAATGCCCGTGAAATCTATGAGGCGGCAGAAGGTCATGTTCTGGTCGGTGTGCTTTCCAAAAATTATCCGGACGTTGCGAGTGCGGTAACGGACATGAAGGAGTACGCGGAGCTTATCGAAAACGCTTTGTCCGTTGGCTTAGGCGCGGGAGATCCGCGTCAGTCGCTGATGGTCAGCCAGATTTCACAACACGTTCAGCCGCAGCATGTGAATCAGGTCTTCACCGGTGTCGGCACCAGCCGTGCGCTGCTTGGTCAAAACGACAGCGTGGTCAACGGCCTGATTTCGCCGACCGGCAAAGTCGGTTTCGTCAAAATTAACACCGGCCCGCTAAGCTCCGCGGCCAGTGACGCCATTGTGCCGGTGGAAACCGCCATTGCGCTGCTCAAAGACATGGGCGGCAGCTCGGTGAAATATTTCCCGATGGGCGGCCTGAAAACTCGTGAAGAATTCGCTGCCGTGGCGCGTGCCTGTGCAGAACAGGATTTCTGGCTGGAGCCAACCGGCGGTATCGATCTGGAAAACTTCGAGCCAATCATGGAAATCGCACTGGCCGCGGGCGTGACCAAAATCATCCCGCATATCTACAGCTCAATCATCGACAGCGCGTCGGGCAATACCCGTCCTGAAGATGTGAAAACCCTGCTGGCCAGCGTCAAAAAACTGGTGGGCTGAAGGTTCTGACCTTTCCTGCGCGGTAAGCCGTCTGCGCGGTTAAACACTCAGCGTCCTTCATCCACTGAACGGGCGCTGAGCCTCTCGTTTGTCTGACAACCCAGGTTTGAGGAAATGTATGAGAAACTGGTTTCTGATTTCAGGTTTAACCTCCGCGATGCTGGCCGTTTCGGCCATGCCGCTCTACGCAGCAGAAAAAACAATGACTTCTACAACGCCACATTTCGCGTATGTCGGCACTTACAATCCCAACGGGGAAGGTGTCTACCGCTTTAAATTTGATCCGAAAACCGGCGCGCTGAGCGATAAAACGCTCGCCAGCCAGTTGCCAAATCAGGCACAGATGGTGCTCAGCCATGACGGTAAAACGCTGTTTATCGGCAGCGAAATTGATCATTACAATGGTGGCAAACATGGTTCAGTGGCGGCCTATCGCATTGCGCCTGAAGATGGCAGCCTGACGCTGATTAATCAGGTGGATTCGCAGGGCGCAGGGCCGGTGTATCTTTCGCTGACGCCAAAAGGTGATCATCTGCTGGTGGCGAACTACATCAGCGGCGTGGTTGCCGTCTTCCCGGTGGACATCAGCGGGAAGCTGAGTGAAGCCAGTAACAGCCAGCAGGATTCCGGTCCGGCAGGCGCAGGCAAACCGGCCGCGGCGGCGGAAGGCAGTTTTGCCATCAGCGACCACAACGGGCCACACGCGCACATGATTGCCACAGATCCTTCCGGCAAATTCGTGTTCTCTACCGATCTGGGGCTGGACCGGATTTATCAGTGGAAGCTCAACGGTGAAACCGGCGTACTGGAAGCCAACGATCCGCCGTTTATCAAAGCCTCTTCTGAAGGTGCCGGACCCCGCCATTTCGTGTTTCATCCTAACGGCAAAGTCGTTTTCCTGATCAACGAAGAGGCTTCGACGCTGACCAGCTATCGTTTTGACGCCGTAAAAGGCACGCTCAGCGAGCTGCACAGCTTGTCCACGCTGCCGGCCGGTTTCAAAGGCACGAACTTCGCCGCGGGCATTGTGCTGAGCAAAGACGGCAAACATCTGTACGTTGCCAATCGTCTGCACAACAGCATCGCGCAAATCAACGTGACCGGTGAAGGCGCGATGACCTGGAGTGATGAAACCTGGACGCGCGGTGACTATCCAAGAACGCTGACGTTGTCACCGGACGGTAAATATATTTACGCAATGAATCAACGAAGCGATAACATCACCAGATTCAAGGTATCTGGCGAAAACGGCAAGCTGTCATTTGTGGATGACTATGTGGCTGTGGGCAGCCCGTCACAGATGGTGATTGCGCCTTAAGCGGTGCCGCAACAGAAACAAACTCCGTTCACGACGTGTTTTGTTCGTGAACGGAGCCTCGTTGAAACGAACTGGAAGAACAATGGTGAGATTTCCCAATCAACGTCTGGCGCAGTTATTTGATGCGCTGCAAACCGAAACCCTTCCTCAGGATGAACTGGCAAAACGTCTGTCTGTTTCGACGCGCACGGTGCGTGCCGATATTACTGCGCTGAACGAAATCATCGCCGATTTTGGTGCGACGTTTGTCCACAGCCGGGGCAGCGGATATCAGTTGCGCATCGATGATGCGGCGCTGTTTTCGTCGTTACAGCAATCAACACAACGTAAACCGAATCCGACGCCGCGCACCGCCGCTGAGCGGGTGAAGACGTTGCTGATCCGCTTTTTGACCTCAGCTTTTTCATTAAAGCTGGAAGATCTGGCCGATGAATGGTTTGTCAGCCGGGGAACCCTGCAAAATGATATGGCTGAGGTGAGGGAGCATCTGGCGCGCTATCACCTGAATATCGAAACCAAGCCGCGCTACGGCATGAAATTGTTCGGTGCTGAACTGGCGATCCGCGCCTGTCTGACCGATTTGCTGTTCCAGCTGGATGCCGAAGAGCAGGCGAATCCGCTACTGAAAGCAGAAAGTCTGGAGCCGGAAGCGCTGGTTCCGCTGACGCGTTTTATGCATCAGTTGCTGACGCAGTCTTCCATTCAGCTGACGGATGAAGGCGAACAGTATCTGATCCTCTATTGCGCCGTGGCGATCAAACGCATTACCGGCGGTTATCCGCTGACAGATTTTGATGCCGAAGACGGTGATCCGGCGGTGAAGCAGGTTTCTGTGCGGCTGGCCGCGGAGCTGAAAAATCTGGTCGGTAAGGAAATTCCCGCTTCGGAAGAGGCGTATCTGCGGGTGAATATTGCCGCGCGCCGCGTCCAGCAGATTTTACCGACGGACATTAACGCCGACGACGATGAGTCGCTGGTCGATTACATTCTTTCGTACATCAATTCGCACTATAACTATGATTTGCAGGGTGATAAGCAGCTGCGAGCGGATCTGCTGACGCACATCAAAACCATGATTACGCGGGTGAAATACCAGATTAATATCCCCAATCCGCTGCTGAGCAATATCAAACAGCATTATCCGATGGCGTATGACGTCACGCTGGCGGCCGTTTCCAGCTGGGGTAAATACACGCCTTACACGCTGAGTGAGAATGAAATCGGCTTTCTGGTGCTGCATATTGGCGTCGGGCTGGAGCGGCATTACAACATTGGCTACCAGCGCCATCCGCAGGTGATGCTGGTGTGCGACACCGGCAATTCAACCATCCGTATGATCCAGGCGCAGATTAACCGTAAGTATCCTCAACTGGTGATGAAGCAGGTGGTTTCGCTGCGTGATTACGAGCAGCTGGAGCACATCGACGAAGATTTTATTATCTCCAACGCCCGTATCACCGAGAAGAATAAGCCGGTGGTGGTGCTGTCGCCGTTCCCGACCGAATACCAGATGGAGCAGCTCGGCAAGCTGGTACTCGTCGACCGCACGCGCCCGTATATGCTGGAAAAATTCTTCGACGAAAAACACTTCATGATCGTCAATGAGCCGATGACACAGGCGGAGCTTTTTCGCCATGTTTGTTCGCAGCTTGAAGAAGAAGGGGTTGTCGATCAGGCGTTTTATCCTTCGGTGGTGGAGCGCGAGGAGATTGTCTCGACCATGCTGGGCGAAGGCATTGCGCTGCCGCATTCGCTGGGATTGCTCGCGAAGAAAACCGTGGTGATCACTTTGCTTTCGCCGCAGGGCATTGCCTGGGGCGAAGGAGAAACGGCGCACGTGATTTTCCTGCTGGCGATCAGCAAGGCGGATTACGAGGAAGCAATGGCGATTTACGATTTGTTCGTGACGTTTGTGCGGGAACGCTCGATGAGCCGTTTGCTGAGCAGTGAGAATTTTGAAAGCTTCAAGGCGATTGCTATCGACTGTTTAAGCCGCATTTAATACGGCTTAAACAGTTCGTTAACCCTCAGTCTTCGTCAAAACCAGAATTAATCAGATTTACGACGGCGCTGAGAGCCTGTTCTTCATCGGGGCCGGTGGCTTCGATTTCGATTTTCTGGCCTTTCGGGGAATCCAACATCAGCAGTGCGATCACGCTGCTGGCTTCCGCCTCGATGCCTGTGCCGTTGCGCAGCATCACTTCTGACTCAAAACTCTGTACCAGTTCAAATAACTTCATCGCCGGACGGGCGTGCATCCCTAACCGGTTTTTGATTTCTACCGTTTGTTTAACCGTCATGATTTGCGTTTTTCCAGCGTGCGATGGCGGGACTGGACGTTCTTCCCGCGGGAACGGAAATAGTCAGCCAGCTGTTCTGCGATATACACCGAACGGTGCTTACCGCCGGTACAGCCAATGGCGACGGTCAGATAACTGCGGTTGTTGGTTTCCAGCGCGGGCAGCCATTGTTCAAGATAGCTGCGCGTCTGATAGATAAAATTATGTACTTCGGTATGACGGTCGAGGAACGCAGCGACCGGTTTATCGAGGCCGGTCATCGGACGCAGTTTCGGATCCCAGTGCGGGTTAGGCAGGAAACGCACGTCGAAAACGTAATCCGCATCAATCGGAATACCGTGTTTGAAACCAAAGGATTCAAAGACCATGGTCAGTTCACGTTCGCGTTTGCCCAGCAGGCGCGTACGCAGCATTTCTGCCAGTTCGTGAACGGACATCTCGGAGGTGTCGATGATCAGATCCGCGGAAGAGCGCAAAGGCTCCAGCAAATCGGCTTCTTCATCGATTGCACTTTCAAGGGACAGGTTTTTGCTGGAGAGCGGGTGCAGACGACGGGTGTCGCTGTAACGGCGGATCAGGGTATTACGGTCAGCGTCGAGGAACAGCAGCTGTGGCGAGAAGCTTTCCGGCAGCTGTGACATCGCATGCTCATAAACTTCCGGTGTTTCTGGCATGTTGCGAACGTCAATGCTGACGGCCGCAGACGTATTGCGTTCAACAAGTGTCTGGGCGAGCTGCGGCAACAACACCACCGGCAGGTTATCCACACAGTAAAAACCCATGTCTTCCAATGCCCTTAGGGCAACCGACTTCCCGGAACCGGAACGGCCGCTGACAATCATCAGCACCATGGTGTCACTCCCCTGGCATTCAGTGTTCAGAATTCATTTTCCCGGCGCGCAACCGGGAATCAGTAATTTATTCGTTTTCAGTCATTATCTGGAACAGTTCTTCGTCACTTTGCGCTCCGCGCAGACGACGACACACCCCTTTATCCGCCAGCTTTTTGGCGACTAAAGACAAGGTATGTAAATGGGTTTTACATTGATCTGCCGGAACCAGCAAGGCAAAAAGCAAATCCACAGGCTGATTATCGATAGCGTCAAAAGCGATCGGCTGCTCAAGCTGAATGAACACCCCGACGGCACGTAAAGTGTCTTCTTCCAGCTTTCCGTGCGGAATGGCGATCCCTGCACCGATCCCGGTGCTGCCCATGCGTTCACGGGTCAAAATGGCGTCAAAAATCACCTGCGGTGATAAATTTAGCTGTTTGGCCGCCAGCTCACTGATGATTTCCAGTGCGCGTTTTTTGCTGGCGCAATGAACGCCGCTTTTGGTGCATTCGGCATTAAGCACCGACGTTAATTGCATTGCAGTATCGTTAATCATGTCATCTTCACTTTGGCGCTGTTTCACCCTTAAAGCTATATCGGCTCGTTTCCCGAAGGTCACAAGCCGATGCCCGAAGGTTTGTAGCACAGGGTTGGCTACATGAATGTCAGTGCTGTTTCAGTTTGTCTTTGTGCTTGTTCAGCTGACGGGCCAGTTTATCAACCAGGCCGTCAATTGCCGCGTACATATCCTGATGCTCCGAGGTGGCATGCAACTCGCCTCCGTTCACATGCAAAGTGGCTTCCGCTACTTTCTGCACCTTTTCAACGCTCAACACCACATACACCTGATTTATCCGGTCGAAATACTGTTCAAGCTTAGCCAGCTTCGACGTGATGAATTCTCTCAGGGGATCCGTGATCTCAATGTGATGTCCGGTAATGTTGAGCTGCATAATGTCTTCCTTCTCTGTTGAGGTCAAACTAACTGTTTACGTTGGTTTGAGGGCGGGATGGACAAAGACTCTCGGTATTTGGCGACGGTTCGTCGTGCCACCATAATTCCCTGATCGGAAAGGAGGGTGGCTAACTTACTGTCACTGAGCGGTTTTACAGGATTCTCCGCTGCGATTAATTTCTTCACCAGCGCCCGGATCGCGGTTGACGATGCCTCGCCGCCGCTGTCTGTACTGACATGGCTGGAAAAGAAATACTTCAGTTCGAAAATTCCACGCGGGCTGTGCAGAAACTTCTGCGTCGTCACGCGTGAAATCGTCGATTCGTGCATTTCTACGGCGCTGGCGATATCGGCCAGCACCATAGGCTTCATAAATTCTTCACCCAGTTCAAAGAACGCCTGCTGCTGCTCAACGATACAGCGCGTGACTTTCAACAGCGTGTCATTACGGCTTTCCAGGCTTTTGATTAACCACTTGGCTTCCTGCAGGTTGCTGCGGATAAATTGCCCGTCGCTGTCGCTGCGCGCGGAATTGCCCATCGCGGCGTACTGCTGGTTAATCTTAAGACGCGGAATGCTGTCGGAATTCAGTTCTACCGTCCAGACACCTGACACTTTTCGCACCAGCACATCGGGGATCACGTACTCGGATTCACCGGTGTTGATCGATTGTCCCGGACGCGGATCAAGAGACTGAATCAGAAGCATCGCTCCTTTCAGTGTATCTTCTTTTAGCCGGGTTGAACGCATAAGTGCGCGGAAATCATGGTTCGCCAGCAAATCCAGATGTTCGCTGATAATCAGGCGCGCTTCGGCGATGAAAGGCGTATCTGTGGCGTACTGTGAAAGCTGGATCAGCAGGCAATCACGCAGGTCACGCGCCGCCACACCAACCGGATCAAAACGCTGCACACGTTTTAAAACGGCTTCCACTTCGTCCATGCTGACGTTGTCGTCACCGATACTTTCGAGGATGTCGTCAAGGGAAACGGTCAGATAACCGGTATCGTCTACCGCGTCGACAATGGACGTGGCAATCGCGGCATCGGTGTCGGAAAACGGCGTTAGCTCCACCTGCCACATCAGGTAATCCTGAAGCGTTTGCGTGGTTTCACCCTGATAAATTGGCAGCTCGTCGTCGCTGTAATCGTTGCCGGTGCCGGAAGGTGTGCCCGCGGTATAAATCTCGTCCCAGGTGGCGTCCAGCGGCAACTCTTCGGGCATGTCTTTCTGCTCGAGCGCTTCGCGGGTATCTAACGCTTCGTTGTCAGTGGCTTCTACCGAATCGATTTCATCATGAAGGTCGGTTTGTTCCAGCAGAGGGTTGCTCTCCAGCGCGAGTTGGATCTCCTGTTGGAGCTCAAGCGTGGACAGTTGCAACAGGCGGATGGCCTGTTGTAACTGAGGAGTCATTGCCAGTTGTTGGCTGAGTCTGAGTTGCAAACCTTGCTTCATATCTTGGTTTTATTTCCGTTGATTACAAACTGAGTAACTTCTGTCAGAGACCTCCCGTCAGACTTTACGTCGAAACGGGCACGGTTCCGGCGGCACAGATCACAGACGGAATTCTTCACCAAGATAAACGCGTTTAACCTGTTCATCAGCAAGAATGTCGGCTGGCGTGCCGTGGGCGATCAATTTCCCCTGACTGACGATATAGGCACGCTCACAAACGTCGAGAGTTTCGCGAACGTTGTGGTCAGTGATCAGTACGCCGAGGCCGCTGTCACGCAAATGCTCAATGATTTTTTTGATGTCGATGACGGAAATCGGGTCAACGCCGGCGAAAGGTTCATCCAGCAGGATAAACTTGGGATTCGCTGCCAGTGCGCGGGCAATCTCAACACGGCGACGTTCACCACCGGACAAGGACTGACCGAGGTTATCGCGCAAATGAGAAATATGGAACTCTTCCATCAGTTCATTAGCGCGATCGTTACGCTGTTCTTTGTTCAGATCATCGCGGATCTGCAGTACGGCCATCAGGTTATCAAACACGCTGAGACGACGGAAGATGGAGGCTTCCTGCGGAAGATAGCCAATGCCGCGACGGGCGCGGGTATGCAATGGCAAAAGGCTGATGTCTTCATCGTCAACGATGATACGGCCCGCATCACGTTGCACAATCCCGACGACCATGTAGAAGGTGGTGGTTTTACCCGCACCGTTTGGCCCCAGCAATCCGACGATTTCGCCGGAGTTCACCATCAGGCTGACATCTTCTACAACCTTGCGGCCTTTGTAGGCTTTTGCCAGATTCTCTGCGATTAATTTTGCCATAAAATATCAGTTACTCTTTTTGGTCGGCTGGCCGCCCGCGGCAGGCGTTTTTTGTTGCAGCTGCGAAGGAACCAGAACGGTCGTCACGCGGTTGCCTTTATCACTGAAGGCTTCCATTTGCTGTTTCTGCACCAGATAGGTAATACGGTCGCCTTTCACGTTGCTGTCGAGCTGTTCGAGGTATGCGTTACCGGTCAGGGTCACGAGATCGTTTTCCACTTCATAGCGGACTTTCTGCGCATGGCCTTTTACCGGCTTGCCGTTGTCCTGCATCTGGTAAAACGTCACCGGATTGCCGTAACCTTCCACCACTTCTTTGCCGGATACGCCCTGAGGACGGATCACGACAACTTTATCGGCTTTCACCTGAATAGTGCCCTGATTGACTACGACGTTACCGGTGAAGGTGGCCGTGTTGGTGTTCACATCCAGCGCCTGATTGGCGGAATCAATGGTGATCGGTTTCGTTGTGTCATCTTTTAAGGCGAAGGCCGGAATGCTCACGGCTAACAACGAGCTGACGATCAGGAGATCACGGATTTTATTTTTTGCTTTGAATTTCATAAGAGGTCGTTACCTTTTCGATCAGCTGTGCTGTCTTATCACGCAGATTACCGCGCATTTTCATGCCGTTAGATGTAAAACCTGTGCCATAAAGCGTTACTTCATCGTCTGAGGCAACGTCCTGTGTCGTCAGGTTAACCCGGGCATTATCCGTTTTGATTCTTTGAAGCTGTGATGTCTCAGGCGTCAGGCTATCAGCCTGCACATGCCCGTAAAGATAAAGCATCTTATCCTGAGTCAACTTGGCTTTATCAGAACGCAGCACCCAGGTTGGTGTTTTATTCTTGTCAAACATGGTCGCGACCGGGTTGGTAAACCATGTCACCTGATCGGCGGCGTAGTATTTTACCTGGTCCGAAACCAGTTTATAGGTCAGGCTACCCGTTGGGTCATAGACCATCGTGACCGTGTGGGATGTCTGGTAAGTGGGATCCTGATCGTTAACGGCCTGCGGTGCGTCATCGCTGCTATCAGACAATGACCAGCCCACCAGAACCAGAACGATGGCCGTCAGAACAAGGATAATCCAAAGTTTTGTTTTACTCATATCGACAGCCCTTTGGCGTCCTCCAGCTTACCCTGCGCCAGCAGAATCAAATCACACAATTCGCGTACGGCGCCACGCCCGCCAGCGATGCGGGTAACGTAATCGGCCTTCGGCAACAGGATCGGATGTGCATCCTGAACCGCCACGGAAAGACCGACTTCGGCCATGACCGGCCAGTCAATCAGATCATCCCCGATATAAGCCACTTCTTCGGCCCGCAGGGACAGTGTATCTAACAGTTCGCGGAAGGCCAAAAGCTTATCCGATTGCCCCTGATACAAGTGGCGGATACCGAGGGTTTTAGCGCGATCTTCCAGTAATTTTGCATTGCGGCCTGTAATAATCGCGACCTCAATGTCAGATGTCAGCAGGCAACGGATACCGTAACCGTCGCGAACGTTAAAACTTTTTAGCTCTTCGCCCTGATTTCCCATGTAGATCAGGCCGTCGGACATGACGCCGTCCACATCGCAAATCAGCAGGCGAACGGCTTTGGCGCGTTCCAGCACGTGGGCGCTGACCGGACCGTAGCAGGTCTCCACCAGGGCTGCGCTATTACTCATTCGGGCTATTCCTCAATTAGACTACGCCAGCGCGCAGCATATCGTGCATATGTAACACACCTAACAACTGGTCACCATCAGCAACCATTACGCAGGTAATGTGTTTTTCCTGCATCAGATTCAGTGCGTCAACCGCCAGAAGCGAAGGGCGAACACGGATCCCGCCGGTCGTCATCACCTCGGCAATCGCCGCATTATTAATGTTCACGCCCATATCAAAGATGCGGCGTAAATCACCATCGGTAAAGATCCCTTCGATTTTCATCAAATCGTTGCAGATGACCGTCATGCCCAGATTTTTGCGAGTGATTTCCAGAAGGGCATCGCGCAAAGACGCATCACGGCTGACGTGCGGGATTTCATCGCCGGTGTGCATGATATCGCTGACGCGCAACAAGAGCTTGCGACCCAGTGCTCCGCCGGGGTGAGAAAGGGCGAAATCTTCAGGGGTGAATCCGCGGGCTTCAAGCAGGGCCACTGCCAGCGCATCGCCCATAACCAATACCGCCGTGGTGCTGCTGGTCGGTGCCAGACCCAGCGGGCAGGCTTCTTTCGGCACACGGACGCAAAGATGCACATCGGCGGCTTTGCCCATCGTGCTGTCCGGATTGGACGTCATGCAGATAAGCGTAATGCTCAGCCGTTTCAGCACCGGGATCAGCCCCAGAATTTCATGCGCTTCGCCGGAATTGGAAATCAGGATAACGATGTCCTGCTTTGATACCATGCCCAGATCGCCGTGACTGGCTTCACCCGGGTGGACAAAAAATGCCGGAGTCCCAGTACTGGCAAATGTGGCGGCCATCTTGCGGCCAATATGACCCGATTTGCCCATACCCATCACGACGACTTTTCCGGTGCAACCGAAGATTTTTTCGCACGCACGGGTAAAATCACCGTTAATGTATTGATCTAACTGCTCAAGTCCTTCACGTTCTGTTTTCAGCACATCACGCCCGACGGCCTGGAAATCAAAGTCGGAGGCGAAGGTAAAGTTAGCCATAGTCAATTCCTGACAGAGTTCAGAAGGCGATGCTGTCCGGTAACAGGAACAGCACCGCCATATAGGCGATAAATCCGCACAGCAATAATGCTCCGGCCAGATGCCCGATCCGGTGTTTGCGCATCAGGCACAAACCGGAAAGCACCACGCTGACCGCCAGCATCACCCAGTAGTCGCGGTGAAACGCATCCGGGTTGAACGAACCCGGTGCCACCAGTGCGGGTAATCCCAGCACCAGGCAGGTGTTAAAAATATTGGCGCCGATGATATTGCCCAGCGCGATATCATCTTCACCTTTAATCGCACCGGCGATAAACGTTGCCAGTTCCGGCAGGCTGGTGCCGATAGCGATGACCGTCAGACCAATCACCAGTTCGCTCACGCCTAAATATCGTGCAATCACTGTACTGTTGTCGACAATCATGCCTGACGCCAGTGGCATGATAATAAAGCCCAATGCCAGCCACAGAAATGCCACAGTGTTGCTGCTGTCTTGCGGAAGTTCAGACATTTGCTCGTACGTCAGCGTGTCCAGCCCTTCTTTTTCAGCCGCCCGGGCGATTTTAATCACCAGCATCATAAATGCGGCGGCACTGGCCAGCAGTAAAACGCCATCGAGCCGGCTGAGTTCCCCGTCACTGAGCAGAAAACCGCACAGCGCTGTGACCAGTAACAATAGAGGGAGTTCGCGGCGTAATATATCAGAACGAACGGAAAGTGGATGAATCAGGGCGGCACCGCCCAAAATCAGAAGAATATTAATGATATTCGAACCAATTGCGTTTCCAACGGCCAAATCCATTTGATCGTTGATGGCGGCGGTGGTGGAAACCACCAGCTCAGGCAGTGATATGCCCACGCCGACGACGGTCATGCCAATCACCAGTGGCGGCATGCCCAGCGAGCGTGCCAGCACAGCGGCTCCGTACACCAGACGATCGGCGGCGTAAACAAGCAGTAACAGGCCGACAATCATCAGTACGATAGCGAGAAGCATGAAACATCCTTTATTGGGTATAATGCGAGGTTCGTCGCCTTGAAAGGCAGGCGATTCCTTCGTCAACATGAGCTAAGGCGACATTTTGTCTGAAAACGCGGCCAGCAGGTTCCTGTATGTTAGACGATGAAGGCTTTTAATTTAAAATGGTAATTCGTTGATTTTGACCGTCTGTGACGGAAAAGTAAATCGATGGCAACTTTGGTAACGAAAGCGGGGTAAGTTTTTGTAAAAATACCAAAGTTATACGACACCCCGTGAGGGTCAGACGTATTCTTAGCGAAAGTATTCCGAAGGGATAAACTGAATGAGTCAAAGCGAATCGAATCTGGTTGAGATCAAAGGCATGAGTTTCGTGCGCGGCGATCGTCCCATTTTCGAAGAGATAAACATGACCGTGCCGAAAGGCAAAGTCACCGCCATTATGGGGCCTTCGGGGATCGGTAAAACGACGCTCCTGCGTCTTATCGGCGGCCAGCTTACGCCGGATAAAGGTGAAATCTGGTTCGACGGAGACAACATTCCTGCGCTGTCACGCCGAAAGCTTTACGAATCACGCAAAAAAATGAGCATGCTGTTTCAGTCCGGTGCATTGTTTACCGATCTCAATGTGTTCGAAAATGTCGCGTTCCCGTTACGTGAGCACAGTAAATTACCGGAAGAACTGCTGCGCAGTACCGTGACCATGAAGCTCGAAGCCGTCGGGCTGCGTGGTGCCGGTGAACTGATGCCTGCGGAATTATCCGGCGGCATGGCGCGTCGTGTCGCGCTGGCGCGTGCCATTGCGCTTGACCCTGAACTCATCATGTTTGATGAGCCTTTCGTGGGGCAGGATCCGATCACGATGGGCGTGCTGGTCAAACTGATCGACGAGCTGAACCATGCGCTGGGCGTGACCTGTATTGTGGTTTCCCATGACGTACCTGAAGTGCTGAGCATTGCGGATTACGCGTATATTGTTGCAGCACAACATGTTATTGCTGAAGGAACGCCCGAGGAGCTGCAAAATAATCCTGATCCGCGGGTTCGTCAGTTCCTTGATGGTATTGCCGACGGACCGGTGCCTTTCCGTTTCCCTGCCGGTGATTACAAAACCGAGCTGCTCGGATGATGGAGTACCCATGTTAATTAAGGCATTAGCCTCAGTCGGGCGCAGCGGGATAAACACCTGTGCGTCCTTTGGCCGTGCCGGTTTAATGCTCTTCCGGGCATTAGTCGGTAAGCCGCAATTTGCCAAGCAATGGCCGCTGCTGATAAAGCAACTCTACAGCGTTGGCGTGCTTTCTCTGTTAATCATTCTGGTTTCCGGGTTGTTCATCGGCATGGTTCTGGGGTTGCAGGGATATCTTATTTTGACCACGTACAGCGCCGAAGCCAGTCTGGGCATGATGGTGGCGTTGTCGTTATTGCGTGAGCTTGGTCCGGTCGTGACCGCGCTGCTGTTTGCCGGGCGTGCGGGTTCTGCGTTAACCGCTGAACTGGGTCTGATGAAAGCCACTGAGCAAATCTCCAGTCTGGAAATGATGGCGATTGATCCGCTGCGCCGCGTTGTGGCACCGCGCTTCTGGGCCGGTCTGATTTCCATGCCCCTGCTGACGGCAATTTTCGTTGCCGTCGGGATTTGGGGCGGTTCACTGGTTGGCGTGGACTGGAAGGGGATCGACAGCGGTTTCTTCTGGTCTGCGATGCAAACTGCCGTAGACTGGCGGACAGATTTGCTTAACTGCCTGATTAAAAGCCTTGTTTTCGCTATCACCGTGACCTGGATTGCGTTGTTCAATGGCTATGATGCGATCCCGACATCCGAAGGGATCAGCCGGGCAACGACACGTACTGTGGTGCATTCGTCACTGGCGGTGCTGGGATTGGATTTTGTGCTGACAGCACTGATGTTTGGAAATTAAACCATGCAAACGAAAAAGAGTGAGATTTGGGTTGGCGCATTTTTAATCATCGCGTTGATTGCGGTGGTCTTTTTGTGCCTGAAAGTGGCTGACATCCGTTCTATCGGTTCGGATCCGACTTATCGTATTTCTGCGGACTTCGACAATATCGGTGGCCTGAAAAGCGGCTCGCCGGTGAAAGTTGGCGGTGTGGTGATCGGTCGCGTCAGCAGCATTACGCTGGATAAAAATTATTCTCCGCGAGTGGAAATGGATATCGACCAGAAATACAACCAGATCCCAAGCACCAGTACGCTGGCTATCCGTACCTCGGGTTTACTGGGTGAACAATTCCTGGCGCTGAACATTGGATTTGAAGACCCGGAGATGGGAACGACTATCCTTAAAAACGGTGGCGTCATTCAGGACACGAAATCCGCACTGGTTCTCGAAGACCTGATTGGCCAGTTCCTTTATAAAAGCGGCGACGGCAAGGCTGACCCTGATGCAGCGGCTGCTCCGGCAGCAACTGAAGGGAATGCCGCACCTGCACCTGACGCTAATACGGCGCCACAGCCGGCTGCCCATTAAGATTTGCTATCACGGATTCTCCATAAAAGAGGAAAATAAGTATGTTTAAACGTTTAGTGATCGCTGCACTGCTGGTGGTTATGGCTCCGCTGGCCAATGCCGCTGTGGATAAAACCAATCCTTACAGCGTGATGAATGAAGCGGCGAATAAAACCTTCACCCGCCTGAAAACCGAACAGCCTAAAATCAAGCAGGATCCTAACTACCTGCGCCAGATCGTTCGTGATGAACTGCTGCCGTACGTGCAGATTAAATATGCCGGTGCGCTGGTATTAGGCCGCTATTACCAACAGGCAACGCCTGCACAACGTGACGCATACTTTGCGGCGTTCTCTGAATATTTGCAGCAGGCCTATGGTCAGGCACTGGCGATGTACAACGGCCAGAGCTACACCGTGCAGCCTGAACAGTCTTATGCGGACAAAGATATCATCGCTATCCGCGTCACCATCACCGATCCCAATGGCCGTCCGCCAGTACGTCTGGATTTCCAGTGGCGTAAAAACAGCCGCACCGGTGAATGGCAGGCATATGACATGATTGCAGAAGGCGTGAGCATGATTTCGACCAAGCAGAACGAGTGGGCGGACATCCTGCGTCAGAAAGGCATCGATGGCCTGACTGCCCGTCTGAAACAAGCCGCTGCTCAGCCGATCACACTGGATAAGCAATAATGAGTGAAGCTCTGCGCTGGGAATCGCAGCCGCCGCGACTGACCTTGCAGGGTGAGTTGGATCGCGAAACGCTGGTGGCTTTTTGGGATGCGCGTAAAAAACTGATGTCCGGCGTGACCACTCTGGACGTGTCCGGGCTTGAACGCGTGGATTCTTCGGGCCTGGCGCTGTTAGTGCATCTGCGCGAAGAAGCCAGCCAGCAGGGGAGTGCGCTGACCATCGCAGGCATTACCGACCGGCTGCATACGCTGATTGCGTTATATAATCTTCAGGACATTATCCCGACTGACTCACTGGCAAATAAGTGAACAGTTACGGGAGGTTAGGCGGTGTGATGTAAATCGTTGCCTTAATGTCCACAAAGCCCCTGTGCGAAACTCTTCCTCAGGGGCTTTTTCGTGGTTTAAGATTTGGTCCGATCCCTATAAGATATCTGGCTGTTATGATTCTTCAGAAGAATAGATCCCTATGGAAACGAGTGAAATTAAAGAAGTGCTGATGAACGCGTTGGCACTGGATGAAGCCCACATTACTGGCGATGGCAGTCATTTTCAGGCCATTGTCGTTGGTGCGATGTTTGATGGCATGAGCCGCGTGAAAAAACAGCAGACCGTTTACGCCCCGCTGATGGAATACATCGCCGACAATCGAATTCATGCGCTGTCTATTAAGGCTTATACCCCGGAAGAATGGGCGCGTGACCGTAAACTGAGCGGTTTATAAGACTGCCGGAGCGCCGGCAGCTTCCTCGTATTTAATCAGAGTTGAAATTTAAGAGAGCAGTCATAATGGATAAATTTCGTGTACAGGGTGGGACTCGTCTGAGTGGCGAAGTTACTATCTCTGGTGCAAAAAATGCCGCACTTCCTATTTTGTTTGCCGCACTGCTTGCTGAGGAACCTGTTGAACTCCAGAACGTTCCTCACCTGAAAGACATCGATACCACTATCAAATTACTGAACCAGTTAGGCACCAAAATCGAACGCAACGGTTCTGTGTTCGTGGATGCCAGCGCGGTCAATGAGTTTTGTGCGCCGTATGATCTGGTGAAAACCATGCGTGCCTCCATCTGGGCTCTCGGTCCTTTGGTGGCGCGTTTTGGTCGTGGTGAAGTTTCCCTGCCGGGCGGCTGTGCGATCGGCGCGCGCCCTGTTGACCTGCACATTACCGGCCTGGAACAGCTCGGTGCGACTATTGTGCTGGAAGAAGGTTATGTAAAAGCATCCGTTGATGGCCGTCTGAAAGGCGCGCATATCGTGATGGACAAAGTCAGCGTGGGCGCCACCGTGACCATCATGAGCGCAGCGACCTTGGCGGAAGGCACGACCATTATCGAAAACGCCGCGCGTGAGCCGGAGATTGTCGATACCGCTAATTTCCTTAACACGCTCGGTGCAAAAATCACCGGTGCGGGTACCGATAAGATCACCATCGAAGGCGTCGCACGTCTGGGTGGCGGTGTTTACCGTGTTGTTCCTGACCGTATCGAAACCGGGACTTTCCTGGTTGCAGCGGCTATTTCCGGTGGCAAAATTACCTGCCGTGAAGCCCGTCCTGACACGCTGGATGCTGTACTCGCAAAACTGCGTGAAGCCGGTGCCGATATCGAAGTGGGCGAAGACTGGATCAGTCTCGACATGCATGGCAAACGCGCTAAAGCAGTCAACTTCCGCACTGCGCCGCATCCGGGCTTCCCGACTGATATGCAGGCACAATTCAGCCTGCTGAATCTGGTGGCGGAAGGTACCGGTGTGATTACCGAAACTATCTTCGAAAACCGCTTCATGCACATCCCTGAGCTTATCCGTATGGGCGCTCATGCTGAAATCGAAGGCAGCACCCTGATTTGCCACGGCGTTGAGAAACTGTCTGGCGCGCAGGTAATGGCGACGGATTTACGCGCGTCTGCCAGCCTGGTTCTGGCCGGTTGCATCGCAGAAGGCGTGACTGTCGTTGACCGTATTTATCACATCGATCGTGGCTACGAGCGCATCGAAGATAAACTGCGTCAACTCGGCGCTAAAATTGAGCGTTTCAAAGGCGAGTAAACTTTACGCCGCGCGCATTCAAAAAGCCGGAAGGGGAAACCTTTCCGGCTTTTTCTTTATTTGTTCAGAAGTTACGGCAATCAGTGTTCAGGATATTCCTGCACGGTAACCTGCAACGTAAGCTTCTGCCCGTTACGCATAATCTCAACCGGAATCACCGTACCAGGGCGGACTTCGGCTACCTGGTCCATGGTTTCGATGGCGGAAATCGCAGGCTTATTATTCACGTTAACAATTACATCGCTGACCTGCATTCCCGCATTCGCCGCCGGGCCGTTAGCGGTTACTTCGTTAACCACAATTCCCTGAATATGATCCAGCCCGTTGTTCGGCCCGTGCAGTGGCGAAACTTCACGCCCGCTGATGCCAATATACCCGCGAATGACGCGACCATCGCGGATGAGTTTGCCCATCACCTTGGTCGCCAGTGCAGTCGGGATGGCAAAGCCAATGCCTTCCGGGGTCGCGCCATCGTTGCTCTGGTCAAAGGACAGGGTATTGATCCCCATCAGCTCGCCCAGTGAGTTGACCAGCGCACCGCCGGAGTTGCCCTGGTTGATCGAAGCATCGGTTTGCAGGAAATTCTGACGGCCGGAAGGGCTGAGGCCAATACGGCCGGTGGCACTGATAATGCCCTGCGTCACGGTCTGGCCGAGGTTGTAAGGGTTCCCGATTGCCATGACCACATCGCCAACGTGCGGCGTTCTGCGCGGGTTAATCGGAATTACCGGCAAGTTGCCGGCGTTGATTTTGAGAACGGCCAGATCGGTCAGGCTGTCTGAACCCACCAGCAGGGCTTCAAAAACGCGGCCATCCTGCAGGGCAACAATAATCTGGTCGGCATTATTCACCACATGTTTGTTGGTGAGGATATAACCGTTGTCATTCATGATCACGCCGGAACCCAGCGTGCGGATCGCCAGCTCGTTTTGCGAACTGTTGCCCATATTACGGTTATAAACATTCACAACCGCAGGCGCTGCATGACGGACACCGCCGTTAAAGCTGACAGGCTGTTCGCTGTCCTGATTGAAATTACGGTTAAATATCGGTTCTGAGATGTTTTTACGCAACATAGGGACCGCCGCCAGCAAAATGCCAGCGACAATCAGGCCGATAACAGCAGATCTCAATAGCTTAACAAACATGGATATATGGGGTGCGAGAGGAAAAGTGACTGAAGGATAGCATGAGTTAATCGGACGCAGCAGCATCTGCATCCGATTTTCAACGCATTACGGCATGAATAAATAGATATTTTGACCTTTACGCAAAATACTCAGCGCGATCAGGTCGGGTTTGCTTTCGAGGATTTTGCGGAATGCCGCCAGATTCTCGAGAGGCTCACGGTTTACGCCGATAATGACATCGTCTTTCTCAAGGCCGATCTGATCCGCTGGCGTGCCTTTTTTCACGTCATCGACATGAACGCCTTTGGTGTTCTTATCGGCCGGGTCACTCAACGTGACGCCCTGAAGTGCCGGATTGAGTTTCTCAATGCTGACTTCCACCGCCGGGCTTTTATCCAGCGTGACGCTGACGGTCATTGGTTTGCCGTCGCGCAATAAACCGATTTGCATAGTGACGCCTGGCCCCGCGGTCCCGACTTTCGCCCGCAATTCAGCGAAACTGCTCAGGGTTTTGCCTTGCAGCGTCACCAGAACGTCACCGGATTTAATGCCCGCTTTCGCCGCAGCCGAATCAGGCAGAACTTCGTTGACGAAAGCCCCGCGCTGGCTGTCCAGCTTAAATGCCTGAGCCAGTTCTGGTGTCATTTCGCTGCCACGAATCCCCAGCAGACCGCGCCTCACTTCGCCGAATTCGATCAACTGATGACTAAGATTTTTGGCCATGTTAACCGGAATGGCAAAACCGATACCGACGCTGCCGCCCTGCGAGGAAATAATGGCGGTGTTGATACCAATCAGTTCACCTTTCAGGTCAAGCAATGCGCCGCCGGAGTTACCGCGGTTAATCGAAGCATCTGTCTGGATAAAGTTTTCCAGCCCTTCAAGATTCAGGCCGCTGCGACCCAGCGCCGAAACAATGCCGGATGTGACGGTCTGGCCGAGGCCAAACGGGTTACCCACGGCAATCGCAAAATCGCCGACGCGAAGGTTATCGGAATCGGCCATCGTAATTTGGGTCAGATTTTTGGCATCAATCAGCTGGATCACGGCAATATCCGACTGATCGTCTTTGCCGATAAGTTTGGCTTTGTATTCGCGACCATCGTTAAGCTGAACGCTGATTTTATCGGCGTTATTCACCACATGGTTGTTGGTAAGCACGTAGCCTTTTGCCGCATCAATAATGACGCCAGAACCCAGCCCTTCGAAAGGCTGCGGCCCGGTATTCGGCTCAGGATCTTGCTGACCGAAGAAGAATTTATATTCCGGAGGAACGTCCGCACTTGGCGGCTGCGTGCCGGAAACCTGAACGCCAACCACAGCGGGCAGCACTTTTTCAAGCACCGGAGCCAGGCTGGGCAGGGGCTGTCCCTGAACTTCCGTAGGTAAAGCAGCACTCGCCATAGGCGCAGAAGCGAAAGTTAATCCAAGGCTAACAGCTAACACACTGAGCAAAAATGACTTTTTCTTCATCACGATAACTCTCTCGCTTTCTGTAATGGACGTCAGTTAGGAACAATAGAACAGTGATTCACAGCACGGGAAGGATCAGGTCAGAAGAACGGCACATGCATGAAACATGCGCCGTTATAAGCACCGGTGCCGTGGATCGCACCGGTTAATGACGTCTGTTATTTACGAACCGGACGCTCGCCGCGCAGCAGACCTGATGCGCCGTCAGAATAATCGCGTGGCATCTGAACCGGAACCTGATCGTTATCGGCTTCAGACCCTGTCAGACGGTAGTTGAACGGATTATCCTGCTCAGGCATATCCGGCAGAAGGTTGTTAGAACTTTTTGCCATATGCTGATAAAGCTGACGGTAATCAGTCGCCATGTTATCAAGCAACTCGGCGCTGCGGGCAAAGTGGCCCACCAGTTCCTGACGATACTCATCGAGTTCTGCCTTGCTTTTCTCCAGCTCGTTTTTCATGACTTGTTGATCACGTAATTTACGATTACCAAAGCGCATCGCCACCGCACCAATCGCGATACCGACCACTAATCCAATGAGTGCATACTCCCAGGTCATAATGACTCCTATTTTGACTTCGTTGTCCCGCAGGGCTTTTTCACGTAACTTTTATGACTTAACTTTTTTTGACAATGGTTTTAACGTAATTGTCACACGAATTCGTCATGCAATAGCTCCACTATAACCGTTAACCTTGTCAGAGTGGAATCCTGCCGGGAAAATCACTGCCACCTGTCGTTTTTTTCATACACAGACAGCAGGGAAATGCGGCGAACCCACGGCAAAAAAGCAGCTAAACAACGTGAAAAACGTAAATTTTTTTTCTCAGGGACGTTAACTACGATGCAACCCAAATCACCCCTTACCCTTTATCAGAGTGCAGTTGATGCCGGTGAGTTCCAGCCGGATGCCGTTCAGAAGCAGGCCGTAGCGCAGCTGGATGTTATTTATCAGGCGCTTTCTGCTCTGCCAGCGTCGGCGCCTGCCACGGCAGCACGCGGTGGCTTGCTGGGGCGTTTGTTCGGCAAAGCGCCGGTAAAAACAGCCCAACGCCCGGTTCAGGGCCTTTATATGTGGGGCGGTGTCGGGCGCGGTAAAACCTGGCTGATGGATTTGTTTTTCCACAGTCTGCCCGGCGAACGCAAACTGCGCCTGCACTTCCACCGCTTTATGCTGCGTGTGCATGAAGAACTGACGCAGCTTCAGGGGCAGGAAGATCCGCTGGAAGTGATCGCGGATAAATTCAAAGCCGAAACTGATGTCCTGTGTTTCGATGAGTTTTTTGTCTCGGATATTACCGACGCGATGCTGCTGGCGACGCTGTTGCAGGCCTTATTTGCACGCGGTATCACGCTGATTGCGACGTCTAACATTCCGCCTGATCAGCTGTACCGAAACGGGTTGCAGCGCGCGCGTTTCCTGCCCGCCATCGATCTGATTAAAGAATACTGTGACGTGCTGAATGTGGATGCGGGCATTGATTATCGTTTGCGCACATTAACGCAGGCGAATTTGTGGCTGTCTCCGGCGGGCCCGGAAGCGACGGTGGCGATGCAAAGCATGCTGGGGAAACTGACCGGCAACCACAACGGAGATTCTGGTGCTGAACCGGTCATGCTGGAAGTGAATCACCGGCCGTTGCAGGCGCTCGCGGCGGTAGACGGCGTTTTGGCGGTAGAATTTCATACCTTGTGTGAAGAGGCGCGCAGCCAGCTTGACTATATTGCGCTGTCGAAAATCTATCACAGCGTATTGCTGCATAACGTTCCGGTGATGGCCGCTGACAGCGAGAATGCGGCGCGGCGTTTTCTGGCGCTGGTTGATGAGTTCTATGAACGTCATGTGAAACTGGTGATTTCAGCGGCGGTGCCGATGTTTGAGATTTATCAGGGCGAACGGCTGAAGTTTGAATACCAGCGCTGTTTGTCACGCCTTCAGGAGATGCAAAGCGAGGAATATCTCAAACGTCCGCATCTGCCCTGATTATGGATTGGTTATTATTTGCCCGATTTGTGATATAAAAGCGTCTGCCGGTTATGCAAAGTGAACCCTCCGGGCGACGTGAGGGAAATCTTTCTTTTTGTCGAAAAAGGGTTCGATCTTTGCAGAGGACTTCTCTATAATCTTGCGACCCCACGTTACTACAAAGTTTTTTTCCCGAAACTTTATAAGTGCCAGCATTGGCTATTCGAAGGGGTAGGTTTGCTGGACGATGGTCGTGTGAACCTCAAATACTTATTTTATAAACAAGTAAGCGTTCGGGTGTTCGCCAACGTGTAACTTTAATTGGGTAAGCTTTTAATGAAAACTTTTACAGCTAAACCGGAAACCGTACAACGTGACTGGTTCGTAGTTGACGCTACCGGCAAGACCTTAGGTCGCCTGGCCACTGAACTGGCCCGCCGTCTGCGTGGCAAACATAAAGCGGAATACACTCCGCACGTTGATACTGGTGATTACATCATCGTTCTGAACGCAGAAAAAGTTGCTGTAACCGGCAACAAGCGTAACGACAAGATTTATTACCATCACACCGGCCACATCGGTGGTATCAAGCAAGCGACCTTTGAAGAGATGATCGCTCGCCGTCCTGAACGCGTGATCGAGCTCGCGGTTAAAGGCATGTTGCCAAAGGGCCCGTTGGGTCGTGCAATGTACCGTAAAATGAAAGTTTACGCGGGTAACGAGCACACTCATGCGGCGCAACAACCGCAAGTTCTTGACATTTAATTCGGGATTATAGGCAATGGCTGAAAATCAATACTACGGCACTGGTCGCCGCAAAAGCTCCGCCGCTCGTGTTTTCATCAAACCGGGTAGTGGTAACATCGTAATTAACCAGCGTAGCCTGGAACAGTACTTTGGTCGTGAAACTGCCCGCATGGTAGTTCGTCAACCACTGGAACTGGTCGACATGGTTGAGAAATTCGACCTGTACATCACCGTTAAAGGTGGTGGTATCTCCGGTCAAGCTGGTGCTATCCGTCACGGTATCACCCGTGCACTGATGGAATATGACGAAAATCTGCGTGGCGAACTGCGTAAAGCAGGCTTCGTAACTCGCGATGCTCGTCAGGTTGAACGTAAGAAAGTCGGTCTGCGTAAAGCACGTCGTCGTCCTCAGTTCTCCAAACGTTAATTTTCTGCTGCTTATGCAGCTCAGTGCTTCGGCACGAAAATCAGCGTCAAAAACCCGGTGTTTCACCGGGTTTTTTTATGCCCACTATTCCGATTTTTCGGAAGAAAAGATCTCCTGACACACAATTCACCATGAAATCGTCTCAGCGTCCCCCACAGCGTGCGTAAAATCTGGTAAACTATCACACACTTTTGTGCCTGTTCGCCGAGCAGTTGACGTTGCCGCGCTTCCTGGCTGGGTTCGCCTTGCCAATGGTTGTCTATGAAACTACGGGACAAAAACTGCAGGCTGGCGATAACTCGCTGTAATATTCTAGATAAACTTGGAGGTTTTCATGGCTGTCGCTGCCAACAAACGTTCGGTAATGACGCTGTTTTCCGGCCCGACCGACATTTTTAGCCATCAAGTACGTATCGTACTGGCGGAAAAAGGTGTCAGTGTCGAGATCGAGCAGGTTGAGATGGATCACCTGCCGCAGGATCTTATTGACCTCAACCCTTATCGCACCGTGCCAACGCTGGTCGATCGTGAGCTGACGCTGTTCGAATCCCGCATCATCATGGAATATCTTGATGAGCGTTTCCCGCATCCACCACTGATGCCGGTTTATCCGGTTGCCCGTGGCGAGAGCCGTCTGATGATGCACCGTATCGAAAACGACTGGTATTCTCTGATGCGTCAAATCGAGCAAGGTTCTGCGACCGAAGCGGATGCTGCGCGTAAACAACTTCGCGAAGAGTTGCTGGCGATTGCGCCAATCTTCTCCTATATGCCTTACTTCAAAAGCGAAGAGTTCAGCCTGGTCGATTGCTACCTGGCTCCGTTGCTGTGGCGTTTGCCAGAACTGGGCATCGAGCTGTCAGGTGCCGGTTCTAAAGAGCTGAAAGGTTATATGACTCGCGTCTTTGAGCGTGATGCATTCCTGGCTTCCCTGACCGAACCCGAGCGCGAAATGCGTTTGCATACCCGAGGTTAAGGTATGGAGATGACCGACATGTCTCCGCGTCGCCCTTATCTGTTGCGGGCCTTTTATGACTGGTTGCTCGACAACCAGTTAACCCCGCATCTGGTGGTTGACGTGACGATGCCTGGCGTGATGGTGCCGATGGAGTTTGCGCGTGACGGACAAATTGTTCTGAACGTTGCGCCGCGCGCTGTCGGCAATCTCGAACTGGGCAACGACGATGTACGCTTCAATGCACGTTTTGGTGGCGTACCGCGTAACGTTTTTGTACCGATAGCCGCCGTTCTGGCAATTTATGCCCGTGAGAACGGAGCCGGTACCATGTTCGAGCCTGAACCTGCTTATGAAGCCGAAGGCGCCTTTGCTGGCGATCTGAGTGTGGAAGAGCCGACAGAGCCGACCATGTCAGTCATTGACGGCGATTTGCCAGATGTGGCTGAAGAAGATCCGGATGATGAGCCGCCGGCTCCGCCACGTGGTGGTCGCCCGGCCCTACGCGTTGTGAAATAACACCGCGCTTCTGATGTCGTCCAGCCAAAACCCTGCGTTGTTACGCGGGGTTTTTTATTGCCTGAATTCGGCGACGGGTATCACCGTATCCCATAAAAAAGGCCGCTTTCGCGGCCTTCGTGAAGGGCAAAATGAAATTACACTTCGAGGTAGTTCATGATGCCTTCTGCGGCCTTGCGGCCTTCAGCGATCGCCGTTACCACCAGATCAGAACCGCGAACGGCATCGCCACCGGCGAAGATTTTCGGGTTGCTGGTCTGGAAAGCGTTGTCGCTGCCTTCCGGAGCCACAATGCGTCCGGATGAATCGAGTTCTACGTCGTGCGACGCCAGCCATTCCATTTTGTGAGGGCGGAAACCAAACGCCATCACCACGGCATCGGCTTCCATCACATGCTCTGAACCGGCCACGATTTCCGCACGGCGGCGGCCAGCAGCATCTGGCGCACCGAGTTCAGTACGAGCCATCCGCACACCACACACACGGCCAGAATCGTTCAGTTCAATGCTCAGCGGTTGCAGGTTGAATTTGAAATCAACGCCTTCTTCGCGCGCATTCTTCACTTCGCGACGTGAACCCGGCATATTCTCTTCATCACGACGGTACGCACAAGTGACGTGCGTTGCGCCCTGACGGATTGAAGTACGTACACAGTCCATCGCGGTGTCACCACCGCCCAGCACCACGACGCGTTTCTTATCCATCGTGACGTAAGGCTCTTCCTGACTGTCGTCGTAGCCCATCAGCTGTTTGGTGTTAGCGATGAGGAAAGGCAGGGCGTCGTAAACACCCGGTGCATCTTCATTCTGCAGGCCACCGCGCATGGACTGATAAGTCCCAACGCCGAGGAAGACAGAATCATATTCTGCCAGCAAGGCTTCCATCGTGATGTCCTTGCCGACTTCCGTATTGAGCTGGAACTCAATACCCATCTCGGTGAAGATTTCACGACGCTTGGTCATCACTGATTTTTCCAGCTTGAAGGCTGGAATACCGAATGTCAGCAAACCGCCGATTTCCGGATGACGATCGTAAACCACCGCTTTCACGCCGTTACGGGTCAGCACATCAGCACAGGCCAGACCTGCCGGACCTGCACCGATAATCGCCACACGTTTGCCGGTTGGCTGCACGTGAGACATATCCGGACGCCAGCCCATTTCGATCGCTTTATCGTTAATGTAGCGTTCGATGTTACCGATAGTCACCGCGCCGAATTCATCATTCAGGGTGCAGGAACCTTCGCACAGTCGGTCCTGCGGGCAGACACGCCCGCAAACTTCCGGCAGGCTGTTGGTCTGGTGCGCGAGGTCGGCGGCTTCCATGATGCGACCTTCGTTCGCCAGCTTCAGCCAGTTTGGAATGTAGTTATGTACCGGACATTTCCATTCACAGTAAGGGTTACCACAAGACAGGCAGCGGTCTGCCTGCGATGCGGCCTGAGTTGCTGAGAACGGCTCGTAAATTTCCACAAACTCAATTTTACGGATCTTCAGCGCTTTTTTCGGCGGATCAACACGCTGTAAGTCGACAAATTGATAAACGTTTTGACTCATCTTAACCTCTTACTGCGCTTGTACCCGCAGCTCAGCTGCGGAACGACTACGGTGACCCAACAATGCTTTGACATCACTGGACTTCGGTTTTACCAGGGCAAATTTAGGCGCCCATTCCGGCCAGTTCGCCAAAATCTCTTCACCACGGGTCGATGCGGTCAACTGGACGTGTTCGATGATCAAACCGCGCAGATGCTCTTCATGGATAGCCAGATCGGCCACTTCCAGGACTTCAACCAGTTCCGGGTTAACGCGTTTGCGGAATTCGCCGTCTTCATCAAGAACGTAAGCGAAGCCACCGGTCATGCCAGCCCCGAAGTTGACGCCGGTACGGCCCAGCACACATACAATGCCGCCGGTCATATATTCACAACCGTTATCGCCAATGCCTTCGACTACGGTGATAGCACCGGAGTTACGCACGGCGAAACGCTCGCCTGCACGGCCAGCCGCGAACATCTTGCCGCCGGTTGCGCCGTAAAGGCAGGTGTTACCGATGATGCTGGCTTCATGGCTGCGGAACGCTGAACCGATTGGCGGACGAATAGCAATACGGCCACCGGCCATGCCTTTGCCCACGTAGTCGTTCGCGTCGCCGGTCAGCATTAAATCGACGCCGCCCGCGTTCCAGACGCCGAAGCTCTGACCTGCGGTGCCGTTGAAGTTAATACGCACCGGATCTGCCGCCATACCCTGATCGCCATGCTTTTCAGCAATCGCACCGGACAATGTGGCACCAACTGAACGGTCAGTGTTGCGGATATCGAAATAGAACGCTTTGCTCTGCTTAGAATCGATATGTGGCGCAGCCTGTTCCAGAATGTCTTTGTTCAGCTGGCCTTTGTCGAACGCCGGGTTGCCTTCGGTGCAGTACACCGCTTTGCCTTCGTGCGGCGTCGCTGTTGCCAGCATCGCGGACAGATCCAGATTGTTTTGTTTTGCTGTGAAGCCATCGAGTTCGGTGAGCAGATCGGTACGACCAATCAGATCCACCAACTGGCTGACACCCAGTTCTGCCATGATTTCACGGGTTTCCTGCGTGATGAACCTGAAGTAGTTCGTCACACGCTCTGGCAGGCCGTGATAATGGTTACGACGCAGTTTGTCATCCTGAGTTGCCACACCCGTTGCGCAGTTATTCAGGTGGCAAATACGTAGGTATTTACAACCCAGCGCCACCATCGGGCCGGTACCGAAACCGAAGCTTTCAGCGCCAAGGATTGCCGCTTTGATGATGTCCAGACCGGTTTTCAGGCCGCCATCCACTTGTAAACGAATCTTGTGACGCAGGCCGTTAGCCACTAACGCCTGTTGTGTTTCCACCAGACCCAGTTCCCACGGACAGCCCGCGTATTTGACCGAAGACAGCGGGCTTGCGCCGGTGCCGCCGTCGTAACCTGCGATGGTGATCAGGTCTGCATATGCTTTTGCCACGCCGACCGCGATGGTGCCCACGCCCGGTTCTGAAACCAGTTTTACCGAAATCATTGCTTTCGGGTTGACCTGTTTCAGGTCGAAGATCAGCTGTGCCAGATCTTCGATGGAATAAATATCGTGGTGCGGCGGTGGAGAAATCAGGGTCACGCCCGGCACGGAATAACGCAGCTTCGCGATGTACGGCGTCACTTTATCACCCGGCAACTGGCCGCCTTCGCCTGGTTTTGCACCCTGCGCCACTTTGATCTGAATAACGTCTGCATTGACCAGATACGCTGGCGTAACACCGAAACGACCTGACGCGACCTGCTTGATGCGTGACACTTTATTGGTGCCGTAACGCGCAGGATCTTCGCCGCCTTCGCCGGAGTTAGAACGTCCGCCGATGCTGTTCATCGCTTCGGCCAGAGACTCATGCGCTTCAGGGCTTAACGCACCGATAGACATTGCCGCGGTATCGAAGCGGGTAAACAGACCTTCGGCCGGTTCTACCTGATCAACCGGAATCGGCTGGCCTTTCGGCGTGACTTTCAGTAAGTCGCGCAAGGTTGCTACCGGACGTTCGTTGACCAGTTTTGCATAGACTTTATAGTCGTCGTAATCGCCGCTGTTCACTGCGGTTTGCAGCGTGGTGACGACGTCAGGGTTGTATGCGTGATATTCGCCGCCGTGGACAAATTTCAGCAGACCGCCCTGATCCAATGTTTTGCGTTTCAGCCAGGCGCGTTTGGACAGGTTCAGCAGATCCTGTTCAAAGTCGCTGTAACCGGCACCGCCGATACGGCTGACCACGCCGTTGAAGCAGGTGTTGCACAAATCTTTCGCCAGGCCGACGGCTTCAAACAGTTTCGAACAACGGTAAGAGGCGACGGTGGAAATGCCCATTTTGGACATGATTTTGTACAGACCTTTGTTGATGCCGTTACGGTAGTTCAGCATCACTTCACGGTATTTTTTCTCGATGACCTGCGAATCCACCAGCTTGGCCAGCGTTTCGTAGGCCAGATATGGATAAACCGCGGTCGCACCGAAGCCGATCAGCACAGCAAAGTGGTGCGGGTCGCGTGCGCTGGCGGTTTCAACAATGATGTTGGCGTCGCAGCGCAGGCTTTTTTCCACCAGACGCAACTGCAATGCGCCGACGGCCATTGGCGCAGGCAGCGGCAAGCGGTTTGGTGCGATGTTGCGGTCAGACAGCACCAGCAGAACCGCGCCGTTACGCACTTTCTGTTCGCCTTCGTCACAGAGTTTCTGAACGAACTGCTCCATATTCTGCTCGGTCGGATCGTAAGTCAGATCCAACGTTTCCGCGCGATAGTGTTTGCTGTCGAGCGTGGTGAGCTGTTTGAAATCAGACCACAGCAGGATTGGCGATTTGAAGCTCAGACGGTGCGCCTGACCTTCTGCTTCGCAAAATACATTCATCTCGCGGCCAATGCTGGTCGCCAGAGACATCACGTGCGCTTCACGCAGCGGGTCGATTGGCGGGTTGGTCACCTGCGCAAACTGCTGGCGGAAGTAGTCATACACGATGCGCGGACGGCTGGAGAGCACGGCAAATGGCGTATCGTCGCCCATTGAACCGACGGCTTCCTGACCGTTCTCACCCAACACGCGGATGATCTGATCGAGTTCTTCGCTGCTGTAGCCAAACTGTTTCTGGAAGGTTTCCAGCGTGCTGTCATCGAGTTCGCGGCTGCCGACCTGATCTTCCGGCAGGTCTTCGAACGGCACCAGGCGCTGAACGTTTTTCTCCATCCATTGCTTATAAGGATGGCGGCCTTTCAGGTCGTTATCGGTTTCAGCTGAGTGGTGGATCTTGCCGCTGCGGGTGTCGATCACCATCAGCTCGCCTGGTCCGACGCGGCCTTTTTCGACCACTTCGTCCGGCTGGTAATCCCAGATCCCTACCTCAGAGGCACAGGTGATGAGCTTATCTTTGGTGATGACATAACGCGCCGGACGCAGACCGTTACGATCGAGGTTACAGGCGGCATAACGACCGTCTGACATCACGATACCGGCCGGACCGTCCCACGGCTCCATATGCATGGAGTTGAAGTCGAAGAATGCGCGTAAATCGTCATCCATATCCGGGTTTTGCTGCCAGGCTGGCGGAACCAGCAAACGCATGGCGCGCAGCAAATCCATGCCGCCTGCCAGGAACAGTTCCAGCATGTTATCGAGCGAGCTGGAGTCCGAGCCGGTTTCATTCACGAACGGTGAGGCATCTTGCAGATCGGGGATCAGCGGCGTTTTGAATTTATACGCACGGGCGCGGGCCCACTGGCGGTTTCCGGTGATGGTGTTGATTTCGCCGTTGTGCGCCAGATAGCGGAAAGGCTGAGCCAGTTGCCAGCGCGGTACGGTGTTGGTCGAGAAACGCTGGTGGAACAGGCAAATTGCTGATTCCAGGCGCAGGTCGGCCAGATCTAAGTAGAAGCGTGGCAGATCCGCAGGCATACACAGGCCTTTGTAGATCGTGACCACGTTGGAGAAACTGCACACATAGAAGTCTTTATCCTGAATGCGTTTCTCAATACGGCGGCGCGCCATATACAGACGGCGTTCCATGTCACGCGGACGCCAGCCGGCGGGCGCGTTAACAAAAATTTGTTCGATGCGGGGCAGGGAGGAAAGCGCGATTTCACCGAGTACGTCCGGGTTAGTCGGAACGTCACGCCAGCCCACCACGGACAGCGTCTCGTTTTGCAACTCTTCTTCAACAATGCGACGGCTCGCCTCAGCTTCTTTTTCATCTTTGCTGAGGAACAGCATGCCGACGGCATAGTTTTTCGCCAGGCGCCAGCCGCGCTCTTCGGCAATCATGCGGAAGAAGCGGTCAGGTTTTTGTAAATGCAGGCCGCAACCGTCGCCGGTCTTGCCGTCAGCAAGGATCGCGCCACGGTGTTGCATACGGGCCAGTGCGTGGATCGCGGTACGCACGACCTTATGGCTAGGTTCGCCTTCTATATGGGCGATCAGGCCGAAACCACAGTTGTCCCTCTCTTGGGATTTATCGTACAACATAACGTGAACCTCCCCAGGCTCTGCGAGACTCTCACACCAACCGCGAGCGGACTTATTCACAGAGCGGACCCGCAATTTCGCGCACTCTTGCGGTGCGTTAATTGCCCGGGCATCTCCGTCAAAGGCCTCTCGTGATGGTTCTCACAAGTGGTGGTTGACTTGTTTTAATGAGGGAGTCTTCAATTACTGCATAAATATGACGAGTTGCTCACCCGTCGAGATTGCTTCCAGCGGACTCCCAACTTAGCGAGAAAGCACAAGGAGGTCAAATGGCGAATTAACTTATATTAAAAGTGATATAAAGACATTTAATTATTTGAAATATATATGATTTATGGTGTTTTTAATGGCGTAATGTCGGTGGGGTAATGCGTGCAAAGTGTGAGCTGACTCACTATGGGAAAAGCTTCATATCTCCGAACCGTGCTGGCAGGTCCGTAATTCCCAGTATTTTATACTGGAAAACACTGCGGGCATGCGGTTTGTCACTGTTTTTAACCTGACAGTAATAATGTACTAATCGGCTCTTCGTAATAAGAATTATTTATACTGGCGTGAATGATTTTATTTGCAGTAATAATGAATAGTTATGCCTGCGCGGAGTGCGCCGACTGAGAATGAATTCGGAGAGAATAAGGAAAAGATGTTTGCTGCGCGGCAGTTGGCAAAGCCTGTGACGAAATTAAGCCGGCCGATATTAATAATATCACGGCGTAAATTAGTCAATAACTCTGCCCTTATTTCCTGCATTGCACCATGGCAAGCCCCCGCAAGGTGCATCTCACAAACTTCACGCTCAATCTTGCCTGCAGACTCACCACGGCGAGGTTTTGCGGTATGATTCAGGCGACTTCGTTTTAAGGGAACCGTTATGAAGCAAATCCGGGTTTTAGCGCAGTATTATGTCGATCTGATGGTCAAGCTGGGGCTGGTGAGATTCTCTCTGCTGCTGGCGTCTGCGCTGGTGGTGCTGGCGATGATTGTCCAGATGGCGGTGACCATGCTCCTGCGCGGGCAGGTTGAAAGTATCGACGTCGTTCGCTCCATCTTCTTTGGTTTGCTGATTACGCCCTGGGCGGTGTATTTCCTGTCGGTGGTCGTTGAGCAGCTTGAGGAATCACGCCAGCGTTTAGCGCGTCTGGTGGATAAGCTCGAAGAAATGCGCCACCGCGATCTCGAACTGAACCAGCAGCTTAAGGACAACATTACGCAGCTGAATCAGGAAATCGCCGACCGCGTGAAAGCCGAAGAGGCGCGTCTGGCAGTGGTGGACAAGCTGAAGCTTGAAATGCATCACCGCGAACAGGCGCAAATCGAACTGAGCCAGCAATCGGCGCTGTTACGCTCATTCCTCGATGCTTCCCCTGACCTGGTTTACTACCGCAATGAAGATAAGGAATTTTCGGGCTGTAACCGTGCGATGGAATTGCTGACCGGCAAAAGCGAAAAACAGCTGATTGGCCTCACGCCGAATGATGTGTATACCCCGGACATTGCCGAAAAAGTGGTGGAAACCGATGAGAAAGTCTTCCGCCACAACGTTTCCCTGACTTACGAACAATGGCTGGTCTATCCGGACGGGCGTAAAGCCTGCTTCGAGCTGCGCAAAGTGCCGTTCTACGATCGCATTGGCAAACGGCATGGGCTGATGGGCTTTGGCCGCGATATAACCGAGCGTAAGCGTTATCAGGACGCGTTAGAGAACGCCAGCAGGGAAAAGACCACTTTCATCTCTACGATCAGCCACGAGCTGCGTACGCCGCTTAACGGCATCGTCGGGTTGAGCCGCATTCTGCTGGACACCGAACTCGACAAAGAACAGCACAGTTATCTGAAAACTATTCACGTCAGCGCAATCACGCTCGGGAATATCTTCAACGACATTATCGAAATGGACAAAATCGAGCGCCGCAAAGTGCAGCTCGACAATCAGCCGGTGGATTTCACCGAGTTCCTGTCCGATCTCGAAAACCTCTCCGGCCTTCTGGCACAACCGAAAGGTCTGAAATTCGTCATGGATCCGGATTTACCGCTGCCGCGCAGTATTACGACGGACGGCACGCGTTTACGCCAGATCCTGTGGAACCTGATTGGTAACGCCGTCAAATTCACCCGCGAAGGGGAGATTGTGCTGAGCGTCCATTACGAAGCCAACGACATGCTGCGTTTCGTTGTCCGCGATTCCGGCATGGGCATCCCGCAGGACGAGCAGGACAAAATTTTCGCCATGTACTATCAGGTGAAAGATCAGAACGGCGGCAAACCGGCGACAGGAACCGGTATCGGGCTGGCCGTTTCAAAACGTCTGGCGCAAACCATGGGCGGCGATATCACCGTCAGCAGCGAACCGGGCAACGGTTCCTGCTTCACGCTGACAGTGCGCGCGCCAACGCTCGATGCGCCGGTCGCCGAAGTGGATGAAGAAGAGGATATGCCGCTGCCCGCGCTGCACGTGCTGCTGGTGGAAGATATCGAGCTGAACGTGATTGTGGCGCGTTCGGTGCTGGAGAAACTCGGGAACAGCGTGGAAGTGGCGATGAACGGTCACGACGCGCTGGAGATGTTCGATCCGGACGAATTTGACCTCGTCCTGCTCGATATCCAGCTGCCGGACATGACCGGGCTGGATATCGCCCGCAAACTGCGTACCGATTACGCAGGCAAGCATCTGCCGCCGCTGATTGCGCTGACCGCCAACGTTCTCAAAGATAAGAAAGAGTATCTCGATGCCGGAATGGACGATGTGCTGAGTAAGCCGCTGTCTGTCTCTGCGCTAACCGGCATGATCCAGCAGTTCTGGGATCACCAGCCTGAAGTTTCAGTAATGGAAAAGGAAACTGTCGAAATGAAAAACAGCGAAACGTTGCTTGATACCGCCATGCTTGAACAGTACATCGATTTGGTCGGGCCGAAACTGATTTATCAGAGCGCAGATATGTTCGAAAAGATGATGCCGGGCTATCTCGCGGTGCTGGATTCCAACATGACCGCGCGCGACCAAAAAGGGATTGCGGAAGAAGGCCACAAAATCAAAGGAGCGGCGGGTTCCGTAGGGCTTAAGCACCTGCAACAACTGGCGCAACAAATTCAGACGCCGACGTTGCCTGCGTGGTGGGATAACGTTCAGGAATGGATTGATGAGCTGAAAGCAGAATGGCGTCATGACATACAGGTGTTACGTGACTGGACGGCAAACGCTGAAAAAAAATAACCCCAGCCGAAGCCGGGGTGCGCGAATACTGCGCCAACACCAGGGAAAGAGGTAACCCACGATAGTTATAAGGGTTCGGTTTTCGCAGGTCTTGGAATTCAGTCTTAAAGTCTAATACATCCTGTAGCAATCAACATAACAAATATAAGCAGGACTGTTACAACATTCATTAAAAACTGTGATGTAGATTAGTCTTTGTCTATACAAAACATCAAGTCTTTATCGCAGGATTTTTGACAGAATACAAATGAAGCCTGTTGATGTTGTACCGGTGTCATGCAATTTTGCTTATGGAAGTGAACAATGTCATGCCATTTTGCTGCTTGTTTCGCCGTTAATTTAACCTGAAAATCGGCGTTGGAATGGCTGGATTCACTGACAAGTACTTGTTATTCATCATTTATGCGATTATTGCGTTGTCTTCAGTATTTTGATTTCGACCCATTTTTAAAAATTGTGATGAGTGAAAAAATTTCACTTAGGATGATCAGGTTTTTATCGGGTTAAGTCGCCAGTCTGCAGGCAGTTTTCTGCCATTTTTTACTGTGCGATTTGACTTAGTCAGCGCCACGGTAAACCGGGAAATGGTGAAAATTCGTTCACTTTTGGTATTTTCATTTATTAGAATTGTTAATGTTTATTTATTGAGTTTATTCACAAGTAATTTACATGCTGTCTTTAAATACCCGATGAATGAAAAACTGGAAATGCCGACGACTATGACGGAACCCCTTGATGCCAGTGATCAAAACGCAATTTTGAAATGGAGTTTTTAAGGATGAGTTATGCTTTTTCGCACAATTGTTAGCAGGATTGTGGAGCATTTCGCTAGCCCGCATTATCGGGTCTCCGTTGGGATTGATTAGATGGTCAGATGTGTTGTGGAAACCGCAGAATGAAGAAATTTGCTGGAAAGGGCATTTGGGGAAAACCGGTATTATGGCTGAAACGTGCCGTAATACTGCTGTTTGGCTTATGGGTTGCGGGCATCGTACTTTTTGCTTTTTTACCCGTTCCTTTTTCTGCCGTGATGGTCGAACGTCAGGTTTCCGCCTGGCTCACCGGTGATTTCGGGTATGTGGCGCATTCCGACTGGGTGCCTATGAGCGAAATTTCTGCGCCAATGGCGCTGGCGGTAATGGCTGCGGAAGATCAAAAATTCCCCGAGCATTGGGGCTTTGATGTGGATGCCATCCAGTCAGTTCTGGATAAAGACGGCGGAAAAATGCGCGGAGCATCTACGCTTTCCCAGCAGACGGCTAAAAATCTCTTTCTGTGGGATGGCCGCAGTTGGGTGAGAAAAGGGCTGGAAGCGGGTCTGACCGTGGGGATTGAAACGGTCTGGACGAAACGCCGGATCCTGACGGTTTACCTGAACATTGTTGAGTTTGGCGACGGTGTGTTTGGCGTCGAGCAGGCCTCACAGCATTTCTTCCATAAACCCGCCAGCCGCCTGACGGCTTCGCAGGCCGCATTGCTGGCCGCCGTATTGCCGAATCCTCACCTGTTTAAAGTCAACGCACCGTCGGCCTACGTGCTGCGTCGTCAGCAGTGGATCCTGAGGCAAATGAGCCAGCTCGGTGGGGAATCTTTCCTGCAAGAGCATAAACTGCATTAATTCATGCGGTTTCAGGGCGTAAAAAAGGACAGCCTGAGCTGTCCTTTTTGCGTTAACCGACTGAATTATTTAACGTAAGTAAACGCTGTCGTCACGTGTTTCACGCCACTGACACCGGCAGCAATCCCCGCCGCGGATTTACCTTCTTCCTGCGTGACCAGGCCGAGCAGGAACACTTCTCCATTCTCGGTCGTCACTTTGACGTTGGAAGATTTAACGGAATCGCTGGTCAGCAACTGAGAGCGAACTTTCGTGGTGATCCACGTATCCACAGAGGCGGTGCCCATGCTGACTGGTTTGCCGGTGCGGATCTCGTTATACACTTCCGTTGCGCCTTCTACGCCCATCGCAATTTGTTTCGCACGGGAGGCCATATCAGCGGACGGCGCCTGACCGGTTAACAGGACTTTACCCTGATACGCGGTGGCGACAATGCGGGCTTCATCTTTCAGTTGTTTATCTTTGCTTATCGCGTTGGAAACACGGGCTTCCAGCGTGCTGTCATCAACCTGAGTGCCCACAGTGCGCGGGTCAGTGGTGGTTTTAGTTGCGACACCGGCTGCACCAACAACCGCAGCCGCAACACAGCCTTGTAACAGAAGGGCGCTTAACAATACAGCTAAGAGAGGGCTCGCCTTCATTGGATCTCCTTAATCGTCCTGGTGTGGGAACAGCGTATTATCTATCAGGTCACAGAGGCAGTTTACTGTGAGCATATGCATTTCCTGAATGCGGGCGCTGCGATGGGAGGGGATCCGGATCTCAACATCATGAGGCCCCAGTAAACCCGCCAGTTCGCCGCCGTCATAACCCGTCAATGCGACAATCGTCATATCGCGGGTGACCGCTGCTTCAACGGCTTTGACAATATCACGGCTGTTGCCGCGGGTAGAAATCGCCAGCAAAACATCGCCAGCCTGACCTAAAGCACGCACCTGTTTGGCATAGATTTCTTCATGCAGCCGGTCATTAGCAATCGCTGTCAGAACAATATTGTCTGCACATAGTGAGATTGCAGGAAGGCTCGGACGTTCAGTTTCAAAACGATTAATCAGACTAGCGGAAAAATGCTGCGCATTTGCCGCAGAGGTGCCGTTACCGCAACACAGGATTTTGTTGCCGTTGAGCAGCGATTGCACCAGCGTCATCGCAGCACGGGAAATCGCGTCAGGCAAGGCTTCAGCCGCTGCAATCTGGGTTTGGATACTTTCGGTAAAGCAGACTTTGATTCTATCCAGCACGGGTTTTCGTCCAGTCAGTCGTCGTAATATTTATTCCGCATTGAATGCATCGGGCAGCCATTCTAACTGGCTGCCGGTGATGGCTAAAACATCAAAACGGCAAGGTGATGTGTCAAAGCTTGCGTTGTGGCTTGCAAGCCAGAAAGATGCCGCGCGTAACAAGCGCTGTTGTTTTTGACGCGTTACGCTGGCCGCAGCGCCGCCAAAATTTGCATTGCGCCGGTAGCGAACTTCAACAAACACCCAGGTTTGTTGGTCACGCATGATCAGGTCAATTTCACCTGCACGACAGGCCACATTGGCCGCCACAAAGGTTAATCCGGCTCTTTCAAGATAGCGTCGCGCGTAAGCTTCATATTCGGCTCCGCACGACCGCGTTTTTGACAAAAAATTTATCATCAGTACGTCCTTGTACTTATTTCGTGCGGAGAATTCCGGTTTCTCTGCGCAAGTTAACTGCGTTTCTTAGGAAGAAACCGGAACCAGCGAGCCCTGACGGTATTGCAGCCATGGCAGTTTGCGATGAATCACACAGTTTTCATTGGCACTTAAATCACCGGTACTGCCGGAGACCTGGAAGCCAGGCAGCGTCCGCATTTGTGAGAAGTGATTTGCCAGACTCCAGGCATCAATCCCCATGGCGTACAGACGAACCAGCGAGTAATCGTTGCCGAATTTCGCCGCGGCCTGCTGCATCAGCGCAGGGTTAGAAGCCGCCAGTAATGGAATGTCGCTAAATTCCACGCCTTCCATTTCCAGACGATAGTCCGGGCCCGCTCCCGCCTGATAGCTGCGTGAACTTGCGTAGACGGATGGATGAGAGCGGCCACTAACCGCCAGATCCAGCATCGGTTTAATCAGCGTGAGTTCGCTCTGAGTCGCTACGACGTAAACGGAATCCACCGCACCGCCGGTGCTGCCTTGCGTAATCTGCGCATCGGTTGGCGGAGCCGGAATGGTAATACCGCCAATCGTGACACCCTGCGCTTGCGCGGGAACTGCACTGTCGCTTGCGGTAACCGGCGTACCGGTCAGGCGGATGCCGCTGCCAATAGATGAACGTAATTCACCGGCAGAGCCCAGCCCTTGTTTCAGGACAGTTTGCCCGCCCAGTTTCTGCCATTCATTGGCAAATGCCTGCGCAATACGGTCACCGAAGGCACCGCGTGGAACCAGTAACAGCGGCGAACGTTTCTGTTCTGCCCACATATGGCGGGCGGCGTCCTGTGCTTCGTCTTCCGGCGAGAGCGCAAAGTAACAGATATTCGGACTGTTTTTCTCAGTTTCTGGCTGATTGAGCGCTAAAACATTCAGAGGCGTCTGGGCGTTACCCAGCTCATTCACCTGATCTTTCAGCAACGGCCCGACCACCAGTGTGGCGCCGTCCTGTTGTGCCTGCGTCAGTAACGCTGCCAGAGGCTGACCGTTGGTGTCATAAACTTTTACCTGCGCATTGTTGCTGGCAACCGGCGCAACGTCAGGCGTTGGTGCAGGCTGGGCTGGTGCGGTTTGTGGCTGCGCAGTGGTATCCGGGGCGGACGTGCTGACCGCAGCATTCGGATCAACCGGCGTTGTCTGCGCTTGTGCGTTAGGATCGGCTGGCGTTGCCGGTTGTGGCGCGGCCTGACTGACCTGGCCGTTCATCGCCGCATTGAAGCCCTGCTGAATAGCATTGCCGTAAACCTGTGCAGGCCCGCTCATTGGCAGGAACAGCGCAATTTTACCGGTAGACGCAGGCTGGAAAGTCAGCACATTATTCAGCTGTGTCGGCAGGGTTTTGGCCGCCGGATTGACCGGATAACGGCGCTGCCAGTCTTTGATACCGGCTTTCAGTAAATCAGGATCTTGCTTGTTGCTCTGCCAGACACTCAGCAAATCCAGCCAGCCTTGCAGGGTATTTTCATCCGCGTTAATCACGATGCTGTTAACGTCCTGCGCAGACATTTGTGTCAGCGCGGTCCAGGTTTCATCAATGTTCGTCTGATGAAGCTGGCCCTGCAACAGCGGTTCCTGCGCGATGTAAGCACGGATCAGGCCAAGGCTGGTACGGCCCTGGCTGGCATCGATTTGCGCCTGGTAATAACGGGCTTTCTGATCATTGTTCAGTTTGGCCGGGTCGACCTGGCTCAGAGTGGTTGCCGCTGCCGGGTAATTCTTCTGGGCCACCTGAACTTCTGCACTGGTCAGCTGCTGTTCAACTGTTTGTGCTGCGGTCAGATTTTGCGGCACTTTGGCGAGTTGTTCGACGGCCTGAGGCACTTTGCCTTCACGTATCAGGGCACGGACTGCAAGCAATTGCCAGTCAGCCTTGTTATCATCACCGCTTTGTTGTGCCTGCTGCAGATAATAATCAGAGCTGCCGGACGCTGCACCCTGGACACTTTCAGTCGGTGCCTGCGGCGCCTGACCGGAACAGCTGGCGAGAAGCATAGCCACGATGATGGCAGGGAGTAAACGTCCCGAACGGGTACGAAAAGTCATTGAGGAAGGCATTCAGTTTCCAGTGATGTTTTTTCAAGATGCTCAATATTAAATCGGCAATCCGGATGAAACAATGAATCAAGACGATCAAGCAGATATTTCTGCCTCAACGCTGTATATCGTACCGACGCCAATTGGCAATTTAGGGGATATTACCCAACGCGCGCTGGCCGTACTCAACAGTGTAGATTTGATTGCCGCAGAAGACACCCGCCATACCGGATTGCTGCTGCAACACTTCGCGATCAGCGCCAAAATGTTCCCGCTGCATGACCACAACGAACAGCAAAAAGCCGAGCATTTGCTGGCGAAATTGCAGGAAGGCCAGACTATCGCGCTGGTTTCTGATGCCGGTACGCCGCTGATTAACGATCCGGGTTATCACCTCGTGCGCCGCTGTCGTGAAGCGGGCATCCGTGTCGTGCCTTTGCCGGGGGCATGTGCTGCCATTACCGCGTTGTGCGCCGCCGGTTTGCCCTCCGACCGTTTCTGTTACGAGGGGTTTCTGCCTGCCAAAACCAAATCCCGTAAAGACACTTTGCTGGCGCTGATCGAAGAACCGCGCACGCTGATCTTCTATGAATCCACGCATCGTCTGATCGACAGTTTGCAGGATATGGTCGAAGTCTGGGGGCCGCAGCGTTATGTGGTGCTGGCGCGTGAACTGACCAAAACCTGGGAAAACATTCACGGCGCGCCGGTTGGCGAACTGCTGGCATGGGTGCAGGAAGTGGAAACCCGCCGTCGCGGCGAAATGGTGCTGATTGTGGAAGGCCATAAAGTCGATGTGGAGGCGTTGCCCGCTGAGGCCCTGCGTACGCTGGCGCTGCTGCAAAAAGAGTTACCGTTGAAAAAGGCCGCCGCGCTGGCCGCAGAAATCCATGGCGTGAAGAAGAATGCGTTGTATAAATACGCGCTTGATGAGCAAGAGGGTGACAAATAGGGCGTAATACCCTATTATCCGCCGCGGAGTTGACCAGACAGTCGCCGCTTCACTGCCGTCCCTTTCGGGGGAGACAGGTGGAGGGGAGGAAAGTCCGGGCTCCATAGGGCAGGGTGCCAGGTAACACCTGGGAAGCGCGAGCTTACGACAAGTGCAACAGAGAGCAAACCGCCGATGGCCCACGTAAGTGGGATCAGGTAAGGGTGAAAGGGTGCGGTAAGAGCGCACCGCGCGGCTGGCAACAGTTCGTGGCAAGGTAAACTCCACCCGGAGCAAGGCCAAATAGGGGTTCACATGGTACGGCCCGTACTGAACCCGGGTAGGCTGCTTGAGCCAGTGAGCGATTGCTGGCCTAGACGAATGACTGTCCACGACAGAACCCGGCTTAACGGTCAACTCCCTCGTCAAAAGAAAGCCCGCGCAGGTTACTGCGCGGGCTTTCGCCTTTCTGCTATCCGCAAAATCCGTTATCCGCGAATGTTAAACCGGCATGTCGATCAGCAAAGCGCGTAACGGCGTGCTGGCAGAAACAGTCAGGCTGTTTTCCTGATGAATAAACGCCCCGTCTCCGCAGGCCAGTTTTTGCGATTCGTGGCTGACCGCACCCAGCGCATCAACTTGTCCGTGAATCGATTGCAGATACGCCCGCGGGCCACGAATTGGCAGGGAAATCTGTTCACCCGGTTTTAAATCCAGATGATGTATCCAGACATTTTGCCGCAATTGCAGGCTGCCGTTTTTGCCGTCCGGTGATGCCAGCAGGAAATGTTTCGCATCCGGCAGCGTCATTTTCTGGGTTAACGGATTTTCATGTTCGGGGCAGGCGTCCAGCCATAACTGCATGCGCGTCAGCGGCTGGTTCGCGCGGGTATTCAGCTCGCTGTAACTGACGTTTGCCTGCGTGGAAAGCAGCGCTGCTTCACCGGCTTCGACCCGCACGCTGTTACCTTCGCTGTCGCGGTATTCCGCCGAGCCCTGTAAAACCAGATTCAGCACATCAACCCGCGGATAAGTCCGTGGCTGGAAGCTGGCACCCGGCGCCAGCACTTCCTGATTCAGGACGCGCAGCGACGCATAGCCCATCAGCTTCGGATCAAAGTAATGTCCAAAGGAGAAAGTGTAACGTGCCTGCAGCCAACCAAAGTCAGCGGTGCCGCACTCTTTTGCCGTTCTGCTGGTGATCATGGCGGTCGCCTCTCTTAAAAATTTCGATGTATAAATGGTAAGCGTCTGGACGTGTGATTGTTAGCCAGTTAATCTGGTCGCTATATTCAAATTTCCTGACAGAGAAAAGAATGGCTAAGGATCGCGCACTCACACTGGAAGCATTACGGGTCATGGATGCCATTGACCGCAGAGGAAGTTTTGCCGCCGCCGCTGATGAGCTGGGCCGCGTCCCGTCTGCGTTGAGCTATACCATGCAAAAGCTGGAAGAAGAGCTGGACGTGGTGTTATTTGACCGTTCAGGTCATCGGACAAAATTCACCAATGTGGGCCGGATGTTGCTTGAGCGTGGCCGTGTCCTGCTCGAAGCCGCCGACAAACTGACCGTCGATGCCGAAGCGCTGGCGCGCGGCTGGGAAACGCACATCACCATCGTTTGCGAAGCGTTATCGCCTGCCGCGCAGTTGTTCCCGCTGATTGAAAAGCTGGCGCTGAAAGCCAATACGCAGGTTTCTCTGATAACGGAAGTGCTGGCCGGTGCGTGGGAGCGTCTGGAGCAGGGGCGTGCGGATATCGTCATCGCACCCGATATGCATTTCCGCTCTTCCACCGAAATTAACAGCCGCAAGCTGTACAAACTGGTCAGTGTCTATGTGGCAGCGCCGGATCATCCTATCCATCAGGAAGCCGAACCGTTATCGGACGTCAGCCGGGTGAAATACCGCGGGATTGCTGTCGCCGATACTGCCCGTGAACGCCCCGTGCTCACCGTTCAGTTACTGGATAAACAACAGCGGCTGACGGTCAGTACGATTGAAGAAAAACGTAAGGCGTTGCTGGCCGGATTAGGCGTAGCGACGATGCCTTATCCGATGGTCGAGAAAGACATCGAGGAAGGGCGTCTGCGGGTGGTCAGTGCGGAATATAACCGTGAAACCGACATCATTATGGCGTGGCGTCGCGACAGCATGGGCGAGGCAAAAGCCTGGTTCCTGCGTGAAATTCCAAAGTTACTGGCAACGCGGGAAGCGAAGTAAAATGCCCTTCCCCTTTATGAAGGGGGAAGGGAAAAGACAAGATTAAAAGCGTTTGTCGCGGCCGTGCTCAGACTCTAAATCCTGTGCCGGTCCGGTCGAAATAATGCCGTACGGATTGATGGTCGCGTGGCTGCGGTAATAGTGATTACGGATATGCGCAAAATCCACCGTTTCACGAATTCCCGGCATCTGGTAAATATCGCGCAGGAAACCGTACAAATTCGGATAATCGCTGATGCGGTGACGGTCGCATTTGAAATGCGTGACGTAGACCGGATCAAAGCGAACCAGCGTGGTCCACAGACGGAGATCGGCTTCGGTGAGCTTGTTGCCTGTCAGATAGCGGTGTTTACTCAGTAATTCCTCAGCGCGTTCCAGCGCATCAAACACGCCATTCACCGCTTCGTCGTAAGCGTCCTGAGAGGTCGCAAAACCGGCTTTATACACGCCGTTGTTGATTTGCGGATAGACCCACTCATTAATCTCATCAATCGACGGGCGTAACGACGGCGGATAATAATCCCCGGCTTTTGCGCCCACGGCATCAAACGCGCTGTTAAACATGCGGATGATATCTGCCGATTCGTTGCTGACAATCGTCTGCTGCTTTTTGTCCCACAGGATCGGTACAGTCACGCGGCCTGTGTAATCATTCTGCGCACGCAGATAGATTTCATACGCATAATTCAGATGATACAAATCATCGCCGGTAGCGGCCGGGAAATCGGTTCCGAACGTCCAGCCATGTTCCAGCATCAGCGGGTGTACGACGGAAACAGGGATAATGTCTTCGAGCCCTTTCAGGGCGCGCATCAGCAGTGTCCGGTGTGCCCACGGACAGGCCAGTGAAACATAAAGATGATAGCGGTCGCGCTCAGCGGTAAAACCGCCGACGCCGTGCTCGCCCGGTGCACCATCGGGTGTGATCCAGTTACGGAACTGCGCCGCAGAACGTTTGAAATGACCGCCGGTAGATTTGGTGTCATACCAGGTGTCCTGCCATTTGCCTTCGACCAGTTGTCCCATGATATTTTCCTTACTGTCAGTGACCTTTCAGAATTAAAAAGGGCGAGGTGATTAATCACATCGCCCTGCAGGTGCTTTTTTATTGTCTTATTTAATTATAGCCTGGGTTACAGCGCCCTGGTGCCGGAGCAGTGATTACCAGTTTTTCTTGATCAGACGGTCGATGCTGAATGCGCCCGGGCCTGAAGCAAACAGAACGAAGAAACCGCCAGCGATGGACAGGTTTTTCATGAACATCATCTGGTTCACGCCCTGTGCAAAATCAGTATGGAAGATCAGCGCCGTCAGGATGGTGAAGATGGCTGTGATCAGCGCAGTAGTGCGGGTGAAGAAGCCGAACAGGATTGCCAGACCGCCGCCAAATTCTAACAAAATAGTCAGTGGCAGGAAGAAGCTTGGAACGCCCATGGAAGTCATGTAACCCGCGGTTGCGGTGTAACCGTTAATTTTTCCCCAACCGGCAACGATGAACAGAATTGGCATCAGGATACGGGCTACCAGTAAAGCTGTGTCTTGTAACTTAGTCATTTTCTTCTCCAAAACGTAGTGTGCTCAAATTGAGCTTAAAGTGTTACCGGTCCGGTCAGAAAATGTTTCTCGCCGTTACCGCATCAGTTGATGACGAGATAATAAGTCTAACGATTACGCTTTGTTAGCAAGTAAAACTGTTGGAATGATTCAAATAAATTGAACGGCGGAAGGATTGTTATTCAAAAAGAAAAGGGTCGGATGAATAGTCATCCGACCCTTTGATGTGAATGTCGCTAAGCTTATTTGCTGGCGAAAGTCTTGCGGAAAAGCCGGACGGTGCCCCAGATACCAAATGCCCGCCGTGACCAGCGCACAATGCTGCTGGGATGGCGGATGCCGTAGACGGCAATCAGGCTGGAACCCACGACCAGATACTTACGCATATCCACGATTTTCACCCAGCCGCGATCAATTTTCGCTGTGGCATCCAGCCAGTCAGAACCCGCCTCAGATAGCTCGGCGCGCTGGCGCTCAATCTGGCGCAGAAGTCTGACTTTTTCGATAGCGCGGTTTGGGATACTCATAGATTGTCATCCTTTTCCAGCAACGCCCGATCGATATCCAGCTGTTTGCGGGTGAGGCTCAAAAGCGTTGAACGTTTGGCTTTTGCCAGCGTCATCGCGCCTAAAACCACAGCAAGGAACAGCAGAACACCGGTCGCCGTGCCGATCGCAATCAGGCGATACGCCGGGTCAATTGCCCAGAAAAGGAGGACCAGCAAACTCATAAGACCAAAGGCGGTAAAAATCAGGGTAATGCCAGCCATGAGCAGCAATTGGAAAATATTGGCCTTTTCCTCTTCCAGCTCAACAACAACCAGCCTGACACGCGTTTCAACCATGCCCACCACCACGGTGGCGATGCGTGAAACGATGTCAAAAAGCCCTTTGCCCGGTCCCTGTGGTGCCGGTTTTATCGGTTCAGACATAATTAGCGACGGGCTAACAGAACGCCAATCACAACACCGACAGCGGCACCAATACCGACGCCTGTCCACGGTTTTTCATGTACGTAATCATCGGCTTTGCCAGCGATTTCTTTGGTCTGAGTGGCAATCTTATCGCCCGTATCGCTCAGACGTTCGCGGGTATCTTTCAGCAGGGATTCTGCTTTGCCGCGTAACTTATCGAGTTCAGCTTTCGGCTTATCGGTAGAGGTCTGAAGAACTTCTTCCAGCGTATCTGCCAATGACTTTAATTCAGCGCGCAGTTGTTCTGATGTATTACTAGCCATGTGTAAGTCACTCCATACGTTAACTGATTCGAACTTTTAACATAGCGGATATTCAGGTGATCGCAAATGCGAATTGTCTGTTTTAAAAAGCAAGATCCCGCATTAAAGCGCCGGCCGGGCGCTTTAAGAGAGGGGATTACAGACCCTGAGCCTGTTTAAGTTCAGACTGTGCTTCTTCCAGTTTTTGCTGCTTTTTGGCGATTTTTTCGTGATTGCCATTCGCCTGAGCTTCTTTCAGTTCCTGCTCACGTTCGCGGACTTTCTCACGTTTTTCTTCGACACGTTTCTGGTTTTCAGCTTTAAGCCCAGCATCGGTGCAGTGCGCTTTATTCTCACGCAGTGCCTTTTCCAAACCGTCGACGCGGTTCTCGTTTTTGTGCAGGCGGGCTTCGTCGATCTGTTTCTGAATTTCGTGCTGTTTCGTCACGCAGCTTTCTGGCTGAGGCGCAGCAAAGCTTGCGGTGGTGAATAACATTGCCGGGGCTAAAACGAGTGCAGATAAAGTGATTTTCATCGTCGGGCTTCCTTTTGATGGTTAAGTGATTGTGGCACTTATTTCCGTGAGTAGAGATTTTTTGAATAACTAGCCTTGAAATCATATCACTGACAAATGGGTTGTCATATCAGACAAATCCGCTGTCAGTTACCCAACCTTTAAACGATCACGGTCCAGCTTGGTCAGCCAGGCTTTGGTATGTGGCGGTTCGCAATATTGAATCACAAAGCCTGCGGGCAAAATGGTTTGCAACACGTCCTGTGCCATTTTGCGCTGTGCAGCAGAATCGAGCTGAACGACCAGACCATCTTCCAGCGGAGTAATACTTTTGATGTGAATGCCGCGCTCGGTCAGGCTCTGGTAAACATAAAAACCATCGGGCAGTGCCACGCCAGAACGTGCCGGGCGGATTTGCAGCGCGCTGGCCGGTGCCGGAAGACGCGATATCGCCAGCCCAATCATGGCCGCGGCGGCCAGCAGGATAAACAGCGCTGGCCAGATAAATGAGTGCTTTCTCAACAGGCTATTCATTATGCGCTTTTGCCTTTGTTCTGGCGGTCAGCGTGCTTTTTACGCCACAAAACGACAATGGAACCGATCAGCCCGCCAATCAGCAAAAGCACCGGCAGCAGCATCAGGCAATTCATCACCAGATCTTCGTATTTTAGGAACAGCGGCGTTTTGCCCAGGAAATACCCTAACGAGGTCAGGATCAGGATCCAGAGCAGACCGCTCACCCAGTTGAAAAACTGGAAACGGCTGTTGCTCAGGCCCGATAAACCGGCAATTGTTGGCAGCAGAGTGCGGACAAAGGCCAGAAAACGGCCAACCAGCAGCGCGGAAAGCCCGTGTTTATGGAACAAGGCGTGTGCACGTTCGTGATATTGCACCGGCAAATGGGCCAGCCAGCTTTGTACTATGCGGTTATTCCCCAGCCATTTCCCCTGCGCATAACTGAGCCAGCAGCCAAGGCTGGCGGCGGTCGTCAGCAGGAAAATCGTCAGCGGGAAATTCATGGCACCTTTGGCAATCAGTACTCCCACGAGGATCAGCAGGCTGTCGCCAGGTAAAAAAGCCGCAGGCAGTAAACCGTTTTCCAGAAAGATGATCATGAATAAAATCAGGTACAGCGCCCAAACCAGAGAAGGGTTGGCGAGGGTGACATAATCTTGTTGCCAGAGGGCATCGATAAGCGAGCTGATAATTTCCATCTGTCGTGTAAAACTCCATCATTTTCAGTGGGTCAGCATTGACATCAGCGGAGAATATGTCTCGACGCGGCCTGTAAGCTGATAAGGTCGCCATTTCCCTGGCGGGCTATCTGGTTTTGAATTCATCGGGGATTTACACGTTTATAGCGCTGTTTCATGCCTCGTAAACGCGTAAAAAAACGGGTCTAAGTGTAACAAAATAACAATAACTCAGACAGGTAAATATAGCGCGTTGAGACCGATCATTTAAGTCCGGCGCACGTAATGGAAAGGGGTTTTACATTGGCTGACACTACTCGACAGTGTCTGACAGGATAATGCGAAATCACGCAGATGGGGAGAAAAGGCCGGTTGGAGAGAATTTCCGGCCTTAAGGGGAATTTATTTGGTATTAAGCAGCGGTGGATCCAGATGAACAACCGGATTTTCTGAATAGAGATAACGGTCTACGTTAAATTCAAAATCATCGCTTGTGGCGCGGAAAAGCATTTGTTTGGTATTTTCCAGATGCTGCCACATGGCAAGTTTCGAGGCATGCGGATCACGGCGAATCAGTGCTTTAAGGATCAGGTCGTGATCTTCGCACCAGCTCTCAATCGATTTCTCATCAATGTGCTCGTGCAGCTTACGCCAGTAAGGGTTATGCAACCGCTGGCTCCACATTTTTTCAACGATAGTAGAAAGCGCATTATTCTGCGTGGCTTGCGCTACCTGCACGTGGAATTTCAAGTCCCATTCGGAATCACGGAAACGATCTTCCTGGCGCGCGTGCTCCTGAATTTCCATCAGGCGCATGATGTCCTGTTTGGTCACCTGCGTGGCGGCGAACTCCGCGATATTGCTTTCAATCAGCTGACGTGCCTGAAGCAGCTCGAACGGGCCGGCGGTGCCAAACTCGATGCCATTATCAGGTACCACCAGATGGCGCTGCTGATTTGACATCACATGAATGCCCGAGCCTTTACGGACTTCCACATAACCTTCAACTTCCAGCATGATGATCGCTTCGCGCACCACGGTGCGGCTGACGTCCATCTCATCGGAAATGAGACGTTCAGCAGGTAACTTCTCGCCAACCGGATACACACCTGTTTCGATTCGTTCCTTGAGCGTGGCAGCCAGTTGTTGGTAAAGGCGTCTGGTGTCTGTGGATTCCATATGAGTGCTCTTTAAAAGTAGTGAAACCTGCAAGATGCGAGTGTCGGACAGACCTGCAAACCTATTATACAACTACCAGTATACGATTTACGAAAGGTTGATGCACCGTGCATCGGCCACAAAGGCACTGGAGAAATGTCAGAAAGAGACAAACCCGGCAAAGAATTTTACCGGGTTTGTGATTGGCGGATCAGGCTTTCGCGGTTTTCAGCGGAGCCGGGGCTGCTTCTACTGCGGAACGGTTCTGCAGTACGGTCCAGATGATGATTGCACCAAGCAGGTCGAAGACGGCAAGAGCGGCAAACAGCGGGCTGAAACCGATGGTATCGGCCAGCGCACCGACGACCAGAGCAAACATGGTACTTGCCATCCACGCCGCCATTCCGGTCAGACCGTTGGCTGTCGCCACTTCGTTACGGCCAAACACGTCAGAAGACAGAGTAATCAGCGCGCCGGACAGTGACTGGTGAGCAAAACCACCGATGCACAGTAAAGCGATTGCCGCGTACGGGCTGGTGAACAGGCCAATCATGCCAGGTCCGATCATCAGGACCGCACCCATGGTAACCACCAGTTTACGGGAGACAATCAGGTTCACTTTGAAATACTTCTGGAACAGCGGAGGCAGGTAGCCGCCAAGGATACAACCGAGGTCAGCGAACAGCATCGGCATCCACGCAAACATCGCGATTTCTTTCAGGTTAAAGCCATACACTTTGAACATGAACAGCGGGATCCAGGCGTTGAATGTGCCCCAGGCAGGTTCAGCCAGGAAGCGTGGCAGCGCGATGCCCCAGAACTGGCGGTTACGCAGGATCTGCCAGGCAGACATTTTCTTGCCGTTGGTGGTCTGGTGCTGTGCTTCCTGACCATCGAGAATGTAATCGCGTTCTTCGTTACTCAGTTTTTTCTGATCTTTCGGGTGCTTGTAGAACACCAGCCAGCTCAGTGCCCAGATCAGGCTCAATGCACCGGTGATGATGAAGGCGAGCTGCCAGCTGTGCATCAGGATGCACCAGACAACCAGCGGTGGCGCAATCATCCCGCCGATTGAAGAACCGACGTTAAAGTAGCCCACGGCGATAGAACGCTCTTTGGCCGGGAACCATTCACTGCTGGCTTTAAGGCCGGCAGGGATCATCGCGGCTTCAGCCATACCGACAGCACCACGGGCGATCGCCAGACCGCCCCAGCTGCTGGCCAGCGCGGTCGCCATACAGAAGATGGCCCACATAATGGCGAACATGGCGTAACCGACTTTCGTGCCCATGACGTCAAGAACATAACCGGCAACCGGCTGCATCAGGGTATAGCAGGCGGAATAAGCCGCGATAATATAAGAATATTGCTGAGTGGTGATGTTGAGCTGAGTCATCAGCGTCGGTGCTGCGGCGGCAATGGCGTTACGTGTTAAATAGCCTAATACAGTGCCGCATGTCACCAGTGCGATCATGTACCAGCGTAACCCTTTAATCTTACCCATTTAACTCTCTCCCAGTAAATAATCCGGCAATGACAACGCACGCTGTCATGGCGTATTTCGCACCACGCTGCCTGAGCATGGGCTTCTGGCTTCCTTAAAGTGTTTTCCGGGGATATCGCCGCCAGATGATTTCACTGGGAGCGGCCCGATGTTTACGCACTGGTTTATTGTTATCTGTGCGTAAGATCCGATGAGCGTCCTGAACACCAGAATTGTTGCTTCGCCATGAGGCTGACTGCGCCTGGGAAGTGTTTTGCCCGGGCAACAGCGAAAGGACGTGGCAGGTAATCTCTGACGCTCTTGTCCGGGCGAAGCAAAGATAACTTGTCATACAGATTTAAAATTTGAATGACATCACAAAACCACATTTAAATTGTGTGGTTACTTAACTTTTTTAACTACACACGTATTTAATTGAATTTACTGATAAAATTGATTTTTAGTTGATCCTGTTCACACTTTTATGTGAAGGATTAACATCAGAGACCGGATCACTGAAACGAAATTGGTGTAACAACTTTACGGGTTGATCACATTTCGTCCGTACGCTTAACGCGGCGGCGTTTTGAGTACAGATCGTGCGTTTTATTGTGCTGTTAATCAGAAGAACCCGAGGAAATGGCGCAGGTGCGAGGCGGGAGAGGCTGATCAAACGGCGGCATCACGTGGAAAAGGTGAAATTGGTGTTGTCACATTTGGTACGAAATAACCTGTCATACAGATTTAAAGTTTGAGTGACATCACAAAATGACACTCTGATTGTGAGGATAATAAGCACCCGTGCAGTAAGGCTTCAACGTTATTATTTTACAGAGAGTTAGTGAGTTTACTGGGTCCTGAATTGCCTGCTATTACCGGCACATACCCCTAAAAAGAGCTGGACGACAACCTAAATTGGTGTGATAACTTCGCACCATTGAGAGACAACTCTACAGATTTCATGATGAGGAACCTAAGATGGCGCAGTTTTTAACAGAAGACTTCCTTCTCGACACTGAATTCGCACGTCGCCTGTATCACGACTACGCGAAAGATGAGCCAATTTTCGACTACCACTGCCATTTGCCGCCTGAGCTGATTGCTCAGGACTACAAATTCAAAAACTTGTATGACATTTGGCTGAAAGGCGATCACTACAAATGGCGTGCGATGCGCACCAACGGTGTTCCTGAACGTATGTGTACTGGCGACGCCACTGACCGCGAGAAATTTGACGCGTGGGCCGCTACGGTTCCTCACACCATCGGTAACCCGCTTTATCACTGGACGCACCTTGAGCTGCGTCGGCCGTTTGGCATTACCGGCAAACTGCTTTCCCCGTCCACCGCAGGCGAAATCTGGGAACGCGGTAATGAATTACTGGCGCAGGACAACTTCTCTGCCCGCGGCATCATGAAACAGATGAACGTGAAAATGGTCGGCACAACCGATGATCCGATCGATTCTCTGGAACATCATAAAGCTGTCGCCCAGGACACCCGCTTTGATATCAAAGTGCTGCCAAGCTGGCGCCCGGACAAAGCTTTCAACATTGAAGCCGCCACGTTTGCGGATTACGTGAAGAAACTGGAAGCTGCGGCTGATGTTTCCATCACCCGATTCAGCGATCTGCGTGATGCGCTGAAAAAACGTATGGATCACTTCGCGGCGCACGGTTGCAAAGTTTCCGACCACGCGCTGGACGTTGTGGTGTATGGCGAAGCGGATGACGCCACGCTGGACGGCATTCTGGCCCGCCGCCTGAACGGTGAAACGCCAACCACAGAAGAAACCGCCCAGTTCAAAACCGGCGTGTTGCTTTATCTGGCTTCTGAATATCAGCGCCGTGAATGGGTGCAGCAGTACCACATTGGCGCGCTGCGCAATAACAACACACGTATGTTCCAGCTGATCGGCGCAGACGTCGGTTTCGACTCCATCAATGACCAGCCGCTGGCAGAACCGCTGTCCAAACTGCTGGGCGCGCAAGGTCTGGCCGGTGGCCTGCCGAAAACCATTCTGTACTGCCTGAACCCGCGTGATAACGAAGTGATCGGCACCATGGTCGGTAACTTCCAGGGTGAAGGGATGCCGGGCAAAATGCAGTTCGGCTCCGGCTGGTGGTTCAACGACCAGAAAGATGGCATGCAACGTCAGATGACGCAGCTCGCCAATCTGGGCTTGCTGAGCCGCTTCGTGGGGATGCTGACCGACAGTCGCAGCTTCCTGTCTTATACCCGTCATGAATATTTCCGTCGCATTCTGTGCCAGATGATTGGCCGCTGGGTAGAAGACGGCGAAGCGCCGGCAGATATTGAACTGCTGGGCAATATGGTGAAAAACATCTGCTTCGATAACGCCAAACAGTATTTCCAGATTGAACTGAACTAAAAGCACGACGGAGCGCAGATTCCTGCGCTCCTGATAAAACACAGAAATAACAAACTATTATCCCAATAAAGAACGACGGCCACGGGACAAAGTGATGTCCTCAAAGACCGGCGTCTGACCAAATTAAGGTGAATGTGAGATGCAAAGGTTAAATCGCCGTGACTTCCCAGGCCGTCAACATCCAGACAAAATTATCCAGTTCGGTGAAGGCAACTTTTTGCGGGCGTTTGTCGACTGGCAAATAGATTTGCTCAATGAACATACCGATCTGGATGCCGGGATCGTGGTCGTTCGCCCGATTGACACCGATTTCCCACCTTCACTGAGCACGCAGGACGGTCTGTACACCACGATCATCAGCGGTCTGAATGAGCAGGGCGAAACCGTGCGCGACACGCGCATCATTCGTTCCGTAAACCGCGAAATCAATATTTACCATCAGTTTGACGAATATCTGGCACTGGCCCGCGATCCGAATATCCGCTTTGTGTTTTCGAACACCACCGAAGCGGGTATCAGTTATGTCGAAAGCGACAGCCTGAACGACGCGCCTCCGGCCAGCTTCCCGGCCAAACTGACCCGTCTGTTGTTCGAACGCTTCACTCACTTCTCCGGTGCCGCTGATAAAGGCTGGGTTTTACTGCCGTGTGAACTGATTGATTATAACGGCGAAGCCTTACAGGAACTGGTGTTGCGCTACGCACAGCAATGGGCATTGCCGGCGGCGTTCACACAGTGGCTGGAAAACAGTAACACCTTCTGCTCGACGCTGGTTGACCGCATTGTGACGGGCTACCCGCGCAGCGAAATCGACAGCCTGCAGGAAGAACTCGGTTATCAGGACAGCTTCTTCGACAGCGCCGAACACTTCTATCTGTTCGTGATCCAGGGGCCAAAAAGCCTGGCGCAGGAACTGCGTCTGGACAAACTGCCGCTGAATATCCGTCTGGTTGACGACATCAAACCGTATAAAGAACGCAAAGTGGCGATCCTCAATGGCGCGCACACGGCGCTGGTGCCGGTGGCCTTCCTGGCAGGTCTGAACACCGTGGGCGAATCAATGAATGATCCGCAAATCAGCCGCTTTGTTGAACTGGCCATCGCCGAAGAAATCTCGCCGGTGCTGGATTTGCCACAGGATGAACTGACGTCCTTCGCGCAGGCGGTGCTCAGCCGTTTCCGTAATCCGTTCATTCAGCATCAGTTGCTGTCGATTGCCCTGAATGGCATGACCAAATACCGCACCCGCATTCTGCCGCAGCTGCTGGCGAGCCAGGCAAAGAATCAGCTTCTGCCTCCGCGCCTGACCTTTGCCCTGGCAGCGTTGCTGGCGTTTTACCGCGGGGAACGTAACGGTGAAATTTATCCTCTGCAGGACGATGCCCACTGGCTGAGCCGTTTCTCCGGTCTGTGGAGCGATGTGCATAACGGCAGCCTGCCGTTAATCGGGCTGGTTGAAACCGTGCTGGCGGATGAAGAACACTGGGGACGTGACCTGAATACCGTGCCGGGTCTGACGGCGAAAGTGACCGAACAATTGCAGGCGATTGAAGATCGCGGCATGCGTGATGCGTTGGCGGCTTATAGCTAAGAGAGCAACTATGCAAAGTATCATTCAAATTCATACCGCTGATAACGTCGCTGTGGCTTTACGCGATATCGGGGCGGGCGAGCAAGTTGAAGCGGGCGGGTATCGTGTTGTTCTGGCTCAGCCTGTGGTCCGTGGTCACAAATTTGCTCTGCGCCCGATAGCGGCCGGGGAAAATATTGTGAAATATGGCCTGCCGATTGGTCATGCGCTGGCGGCGATCGAACCGGGCGTGCATATCCATTCACAAAACGCTAAAACCAATCTCAGCGATCTGGACGAATACCAGTATCAGCCGGATTTCGCCACCGTGCCTGAACAGATGGCTGATCGCGAAGTGCAGATCTACCGTCGTAAAAACGGTCAGGTTGGGATCCGGAACGAGATTTGGCTGATCCCAACAGTCGGCTGCGTGAACGGGATTGCGCGCCAGATCCAGTCACGTTTTCTGAAAGAAACCAATGACGCAGAAGGCACCGACGGCGTTTTCCTGTTCACCCATCCGTTTGGCTGTTCGCAACTGGGCGATGACCACGTGAACACCCGCACCATGCTGCAAAATATGGTGCGCCATCCGAACGCGGGCGCGGTGCTGGTGATTGGTCTGGGTTGTGAAAACAATCAGGTAGACGTCTTCCGTGAAACGCTGGGTGAGGTTGACGAAGATCGCGTGCGCTTTATGACGTTGCAAAAATTCGACGACGAAGTGGAAGCGGGTCTGGAACGTCTGCGTGAACTGTATGCCGTAATGCGTGACGATAAACGCGTTCCCGGTAAACTCAGCGAGCTGAAATTCGGTCTGGAATGTGGCGGTTCTGATGGCTTGTCCGGTATCACCGCGAATCCGCTGCTCGGGCGTTTTTCCGACTATGTGATCGCCAATGGTGGCACTTCGGTGCTGACCGAAGTGCCTGAAATGTTTGGTGCCGAACGTATTCTGATGAGCCGCTGCCGCGATGAAGGCACGTTTGAGAAAACCGTTCACATGGTGAATGATTTCAAACAGTACTTCATCGAACATAATCAGCCGATTTACGAGAACCCCTCCCCGGGCAACAAAGCGGGCGGTATTACCACGCTGGAAGAAAAATCGCTGGGCTGTACGCAGAAAGCAGGGCAAAGCCCGGTGATGGATGTGCTGAAATACGGCGAACGTCTGACGACGCCGGGCCTGAACTTGCTGAGTGCGCCGGGTAACGACGCCGTGGCAACCAGCGCGCTGGCCGGTGCCGGTTGTCATATGGTGCTGTTCAGTACCGGTCGCGGCACGCCTTACGGCGGTTTTGTTCCGACGGTAAAACTGGCGACCAACAGCGAACTGGCGATGAAAAAGCCACACTGGATCGACTTCGATGCAGGTCGCCTGATCCACGATGTCAGCATGGATCAGCTGCTGGGTGAGTTTGTGGATCTGATCGTTGCGATCGCGGATGGCCGTAAAGCCAAAAACGAAATTAACGATTTCCGTGAACTGGCGATCTTTAAAAGCGGTGTCACATTGTAACTCTTCCGGATACTCGTTAGAATGAAACGGCGTTTCAAATATGAAGCGCCGTTTGCTTTTTCTACGCATCCTACGAATGAGATCTCCGAAAAATGACGTATTACTGGTTTGCCCAGTCAGTCGGTGTTCTGGCCTTTGTGGTCGGTATCACGATGTTTTTCAACCGCAGCGACCGTCGCTTTAAACAGCAGCTTTCCGCTTACAGCGCCATTATCGGCGTGCATTTCCTGATGATGGGAGCCGCACCGGCAGGCATGAGCGCCTTGCTGAACTCCCTGCGAACCCTGATTTCCCTGCGTACGCGCAATCAGTGGATCATGGTAATTTTCATCGTGCTGACGCTGGTTCTCGGCCTGAGCCGCGCACATCACTGGGTGGAATTATTGCCGGTCGGCGCAACGGTCGTCAGCACCTGGGCGCTGTTTCGCACCAGCGGGCTGACCACGCGCTGCATCATGTGGTGCTCAACCTGCTGCTGGGTATTCCACAACATCTGGCTTGGTTCGATAGGCGGTTCGCTTATCGAAGGCAGTTTCCTCGTCATGAACGGCTTTAACATTATCCGCTTCCGCCGGTTACAGCTGCGCGGCATCGATCCGTTCGAGGTCGAGAAAAAGATTGTGCAGAAGATGGATGAAAATAAAGCGACGGAGTAGGGATCACTCCGCCGGAAGAGAATTTACTCGTCTAATTTCAGCGGCGGCAATTGAGAAAATATACTCAGCAGGCCTTCGCCCCAGCCTTTGCGGATCATGTCAAAATACGGATGGGTTTCGGTGATCCGGTGCTGCTGCGCAGCACTGAAACTGTGGGTCGGATAGATCATCACATCCAGCGGCAGGCCGACGGAAAGATTGCTGCGCAGCGTAGAGTCCATCGAAATCAGCGCGCATTGCATTGCCTGATCCAGCGGCGTCTCGAAGTTCAGCACGCGATCAATAATCGGTTTTCCGTACTTGCTTTCGCCAATCTGGAAATACGGCGTATCGTGCGTGGCCTCGATGAAATTCCCCTGCGGATAAACATGGAATAACCGCAGACCTTCGCCTTTTATCTGGCCGCCCAGCAGCAAGTTGCAGCTGAAATCCGTGTTTCCGCCCTGGTTCGCACCGCTGTCGCGGGCGATGACTTCGCGAACCGTGTCGCCCAGCAGGCTCGCGGCGTCATACATGGATTTCACGTTGAGCAGGTTTTCCCGCTCATCGTCTACGCAGCGGCGATGCAGCAGGCTGATAATGCTCTGTGTGGTCGCCAGATTTCCGGCGCTCTGGATCACCAGCACGCGCTCATCACTTTGATGAAAAACATGCAGTTTACGGAAAGTGGAAATATGGTCCACTCCGGCGTTGGTGCGTGAATCTGAAACAAACACCAGGCCAGAGGACAAGCGCATGGCCACACAGTAAGTCATAAAAAATTTTCCTCAGGCGTCAGGTTTATTGTGGCACGTCGAGCATCGCAACGGCTGCGACAGTGCGCATATCTTCGCTGCCTCCACCCAGCCGGATACCGCGGACCGGGCACGCATCAAGATAATCTATGCCGATAGCCAGTTTCAAATGCTGATTCGGTTTGCAGGTGTTGTTGGTAACATCAAAGCTCTGCCAGCGATCATCCAGCCAGGCTTCCGCCCAGGCGTGCATGGCAACATGTGTCGAATCTTCTGAGTATAGATATCCGCTGACGTAACGCGCCGGGATCCCCAGACTGCGGCAGCAGGCGAGGAAAACGTGGGTATGATCCTGACATACGCCGGTTTGCGCTGAAAAAGCCTGCGAGGCACTGTCTTTCACCGTGGTGCTGCCGGGGCTGTAAGGCATTTTCAGCAGTAATTCGCCCATCAGATTGCACAGACTTTCATGCTGATCCTGCGGGCGATAATAGCGGCTGGCGAAATCGCGGATCGCGCCGTCGGCCTGTGTCAGCGGGCTGGTGCGCAAAAAAACCAGCGGCGATAAATGCCCGCAATTATCATCTTCTGTGTTGTCTTCAATTTCGACCACGCCGTTGGCTTCGATAGTGATTGCCTGATGCGGCTGATCCAGCGTCAGCACGTGTAATACGTTGCCGTATGCGTCCAGCGTTCGGGTGGCGTACTCCGGCAGCGTCAGATCCCATGAAAGGATCTTCTGATGGCTGGAATCCTGCGGCGTCAGGCGCAGATATTGCGTACTGTGTTTGACCTGCTGCGCATAGGTGTAATGCGTCTGATGACTGACATTCAGTTTCATTATTGTGCCTCCAGATAGGTTTGATGAATGCTCTCAGCGATGGCGTTGGTCTGGCCAAGAAACTGCATTAACCACGGGCTGAGGCCCATTTCGACTATCTCGTCCATTTCGGTGAAGCGGAGCTGAGCGTGAAGGGTATGAATGCGGCGACGCGGCAAATTTCCCGCTGACCCGCCGATTTCCTCCAGCTGTTCGGCGATAATTTCTACACAGGACAACAGGGATCGCGGCAGTTCGCGGCGCAGTACCAGCAGTTCGGCAATGCGTTTCTGGCTGAGCTGCTGTTTGTAGAGCGTATGGAATGCTTCGCGGGCACTGACGGCGCGCAATAAGGTGTCCATCCGGTAGTATTCGCGCACAGGATCCTCATCGGCATTGAGCAGCTGATTTTTGGCGTCCAGCAGCCTTGCGGTGCTGTCAGCCCGCTCAAGCATGGTGCCCAGGCGGATGAAATTCAGGGCATCGCTGCGCAGCAAAGTGCCAAACATCGCGCCACGGAACAGATGTGAGCGCTCCTTAACCCAGTCGAAGAAGGAATCCGCGCCCGCCGATCCGACGCCCTGACGTCGGATCAGTTTCATCTCAATCCAGGTGGCATTGATGCTTTCCCAGACTTCAGAAGACAGACTACCGCGCACCGCGTGCGCATTGTTCCAGGCCATTTGCAGACAGCTGAAAATGCTGCTGTGGTTGAAACTGTCCAGCGCGAAAAAGTTGAGCAGATTGCCCATTGTTTCCTGCGGATAGTGTTCATTGAATAATGTGCGGGTGCCGGTCATGGTCAGGGGGACCAGCAGATCGTTATTTTCGTCGCGGGCGCTGACGTCACGGATCGACATCATCGACAGCTTATTGGTCACGTCCAGCAGGCGTGCGATATTCTCGGCGCGTTCCAGATAACGCGCCATCCAGTAAAGTTCGCTGGCTGTTCTGCTTAGCATGCGTCACCCTCCGTCGGATCTTCCGACTCTTCTTCCAGCACCCAGGTATCTTTGGTGCCACCGCCCTGAGATGAATTTACCACCAGCGAGCCTTCCGCCAGCGCAACGCGGGTTAAGCCGCCAGGCACCAGACGGATTTCAGCGCCGGTCAGGGCGAAAGGCCGCAAATCGATATGCCGCGGGGCCAGCCCGTTCTCCACAAACGTCGGGCAGGTTGAGAGCGCCAGCGTTTCCTGCGCGATATAGTTTTCGGGCCGCGTTTTCAGCAACTGGCGGAAGCGTTCGATTTCAGCCTTGCTGGCGGTCGGGCCAATCAGCATGCCGTAACCGCCTGCACCATGAACCTCTTTCACCACCATTTTTTCCAGATTCGCCAGCACGAAAGACAGGTCACTCTCTTTGCGGCATTGCCAGGTCGGGACGTTATTAAGGATCGGATCTTCGGCCAGATAGTAGCGGATCATTTCCGGCACATACGGGTAGATCGATTTGTCATCGGCGACGCCGGTGCCAATTGCGTTCGCCAGCACCACGCCACCGGCGCGATAAACCGACAGCAGGCCGGGCACGCCGAGCATTGAATCCGCGCGGAACGCCAGAGGATCGAGGAATGCGTCGTCGATACGGCGGTAGATCACATCGATTTTGCACGGGCCCGCAGTTGTACGCATAAACACCGCGCCGTCCTTCACGAATAAATCGACGCTTTCCACCAGTTCCACGCCCATTTGCTGCGCAAGGAAACTGTGCTCGAAGTACGCGCTGTTGAACCTGCCGGGTGTCAGAACCACGACGGTCGGATCGTTAACCGGTGTGCTTTCACGCAGCGTTTGCAGCAGATGGGAAGGGTAGCGAGAAACCGGCGCAATGCGCTGTTCTGCGAAAAGTTCCGGGTATAACCGCATCATCATTTTGCGGTTTTCCATCATGTAAGAAACGCCGGACGGTGTGCGCAGGTTATCTTCAAGCACGTAATATTCGCCGTCGCCACCCCGCACCATATCGGTTCCGGCGATGTGCGCGTACGTATCCCGGTGAAGATCGATGCCCTGCATACAAGGCTGATACTGATCGTTTGCCAGAACCTGTTCGGCCGGAACGATCCCTGCTTTCAGTATTTTTTGATCGTGATAGATGTCGTGCAGAAAAGCATTCAGCGCCTGAACGCGCTGACGAATGCCGCGATCGAGCATTTGCCATTCGCTGGCCGGGATGATCCGCGGAACGCTGTCGAACGGGATTAATCGTTCTGCGCCATCATCTTCACCGTAAACGTTAAAGGTAATTCCCACCCGATGGAATAACAGCGCGGCTTCCTCTTTTTTGCGCTGAACCGCCTGTTGATCGGCTTGCTGCAACCATTGCCAGTAGGCCTGATAATGGCTGCGGTGCGTCCCGTCAGCCATTAACATCTCATCAAAAAAGGGTGAATCGGAAAGGTCAATCTTGATCATCATCACCTCACAAACTGGACAGGCCGCAATTGAATCGTTCAATAACAATGAAGATCAGGCATAAAGTGTGCCAGCGTGCAAAACGGGCTGAAAATCAGGGGAAATAAGGGGGGACTGCTTAATTATAGAGCGTTAAAGGGTTTCTTTGCCTGAAAATAGGGCAAAAAAAACCAGCCCGCAGGCTGGTCTGGTGCATCGGGGACGCGGATTAACGGCGGACGGCGATGGCTTCGATTTCGATTTTCACGTCTTTAGGCAGGCGGGCAACTTCAACGCATGAACGGGCCGGGAAAGGCGCTTTGTGCTCGGTGAAGAAAGCTTCGTACGTGGCGTTAACGGTGGCGAAGTCGTTCAGATCTTTCACGAAAACGGTAGTTTTCACGATGTCTGACACTTTCAGGCCAGCGGCTTCAACGATAGCCTGGACGTTTTCCAGAGACTGACGCGCCTGAGCGGCGATGTCGTCGGCCACGGCACCGGTTTTAGGATCAACAGGGATCTGGCCTGAAGTGATGATCATACTGCCCAGATCCACGCCCTGAACATAAGGACCGATTGCGGCGGGTGCGTTTTCAGTACTGATTTCGCGGGACATAATGTCTCCTGATTTTGGGTTATGGGTAAAAATCCGGTCGTCAGTATACCTGCTCAGTCGTTGTTGAGCACAACCTGATGTTCGAACTCTTTCTCACAGTATTTGCATTTCAGGTGAACGCCATCTGCGCGCTGTTTCACCGCAAAGCTGGAATCCACCGGTTCAAAGCGGCTGATGCAGTTGCCGTTCGGGCAGCGTAAAACCCCGATAATACGGTCCGGCAACGTCGGCATCAGCTTCTTCACAACTTCATAATTATCAATGCGGTTCACCGTAGCGCGCGGGGCATAGACCGCCAGCTGATTAACCTGTTCGTCGGTCAGAAAGGTGTTTTCAATTTTGATAATATCTTTGCGGCCAAGCTCGCCGGAAGGCAAATTCAGGCCGACGGTAACGCGTTGTTCTGTCTGCGTAAATTTAAATAACGACAGCAATTTAAAGCCGACCTGCGCCGGAATATGGTCGATTACCGTGCCGCATTTAATGGCTTCAACCTGAAGTTTATTGTCGTGAGTCATGATCGTTTTCTCCTCAAGCTGACTGTGCAATATCTGCGTTAAGAACCAGCGCCAGTAAAGCCTGACGCGCAAAAATCCCGTTACCGGCCTGCTGGAAATACCAGGCGTATGGCGTTTTATCGACATCCGGCGTGATTTCGTCGATGCGTGGCAGCGGGTGCAGGACTTTCAGGTGCGGCTGAGCGCCGTTCAGATCCGCCGCGCGCAGGACAAACTGGGCTTTGACGTTGGCATATTCAGACGGGTCCAGACGCTCTTTCTGTACGCGGGTCATGTACAGAATGTCGATTTCCGGCACGACTTCATCGATGCTGCTGTGCAGGCTATATTCGATGCCTTTCTCTTCCAGCAGCGCCAGAATATAGCCCGGCATGGCGAGTGCATCTGGGGCGATAAAGTAGAAGCGGTTGCCGTTAAATTTCGCCAGCGCCTGCGCCAGAGAGTGAACGGTACGGCCATATTTCAGGTCGCCGACCATCGCGATTTTGATGTTATCAAGACGTCCCTGCGTTTCCTGAATGGTGAACAAATCCAGCAAGGTTTGCGTCGGGTGCTGGTTCGCGCCGTCACCGGCGTTGAGAACCGGAATGCCGCCGGAAAATTCTGTCGCCAGACGCGCCGCGCCTTCCTGCGGATGGCGCATCACGATGGCATCCACGTAAGTGCTGATCACCGAAATGGTATCGGCCAGCGTCTCGCCTTTTTTGCCGAGCGACGTATTGCTGCTGTCAGAGAAACCGACGACGGAAGCCCCGAGACGATGCATGGACGTCTCAAACGACAGGCGCGTACGGGTTGAGGCTTCGAAGAAACAACTGGCGATCACTTTGTGTTTCAACAATTCCGGTTGCGGATCCGCTTTCAGGCTGGCCGCGGTGTCGAGCACCAGCTCCAGCTCCTCGCGGCTGAGATCGTTGATAGAAATGATGTCTTTTTGATATAGCGGGTTAGCCATAGTCATTCTCCTGTTTCTTTGTTCTTAAAAGAAATTCGCTCAAAAACCGATGTTCTTAAATTCCGGACAAAAAAAAGCCCCTCAATGAGGGGCTTTCAGTAAAACGGTAATGCCACGGAAGAACAACGGCAGCGGGCTGCCTGATGGCACGGTGTTTGGTCGATCATCTGAGCACAAAACGTGGCAATTGTTCATAGGTTCTCCCGGCAAATTGTGGCGCATTATACGCGCGTCACCGGCGACATCAAGCGGAAAAATGGACTAAGGCAAACGATTGCTGCTCGGGTTTCCTTTGACCATCAATACCTGCCTGATTAACTGACAAACCTGCCCGATCTCGCGGGTTTCCCTTGGCGCGACGAAGACGGCGGTGCTGGATGCGATGACGCCGAGAACCTCATGCAATCCCTGATGGTCAATGATTTTCCCCACCGCCCGCCCGTAGCCCGACGACACATGCACGATGACAAACTGCGGGTTGTAATCCACGCTGGTCACCATCTCAGTGACCGGGCGCAACGCATCGGGAACGGGCTGATATTGCTCATTCAGCGCGTACATTTTTTTGCCTTTGGCATTCTGGATCTTCACCACCCCCAGCGTTTTCAGCAGCCGCGATACCGTGGACTGGCTGATATTCCGGTATCCCGCACGCTGAAATTCACGGCGCAGCGCTTCCTGTGAAGCAAAACTTTTGCTGGCGATCAGCCGGTGACACAAGATCAACTGCTCGTGTTCTTTTTCAAGTGCAGACAACGTTCTTTTCATGGTCATATTCCCTGATGAATAAAGGACGTCAACATGGCAAAAAAATCATCATCAACGAAGGGTTAAAACAAAGAACCCAGACTCAGCGCTAACATTAGCAACACCAGCAGTATCCCGAGCAAAGGCGCAACCCATTTCAGCCAGCGGACATAGGGCACGCGCGCAATGGCCAGACCGCCCATGACGACCGCTGATGTAGGCGTCACCAGGTTCACAAGACCGGAAGCTGACTGATATGCGGTGACCACCAGTTCGCGGCCGATATGCGCAAAATCGGCCAGCGGGGCCATGATAGGCATGGTCATCACGGCCAGACCCGATGAAGATGGCACCAGAAAAGACAACACAACTTCGAGCAAAAACATCACATTGATGAACACCACATTGGAGAGCCCGGAAACAATGTTTTCGGCGCTGTGCAAAATGGTGTGCGTGATCATGCCGTTATCCATCACGACCACGATACCGCGCGCGATCCCGATGATCAGCGCGACGCCGAGAAGATCGCGTGCGCCGTCAATGAAAGTGGCGGTCAGCTCGGTTTCGCTCATCCGGGCAATTAACCCGACAAAGATGGCGGCGGCAAGAAAGACGGCGGAGATTTCGCCCATCCACCAGCCTTTGACGGAGACGCCATAAATCATCACGACAAAGGCCAGCGCGAAGATCGTTAAAACGATTTTCCGCACGCCGGTAAACGGCAGCAGCTCTTCGCGGGGATCGCCGAGGAAGTGTTCGCGGTTTGATTCCCATTGATCGGCGACGATTGACAGCGACGGGTCCCGACGAACTTTACGGGCGTAGCGCATCACCCATACAACGCATATTAGCCAGCCAACCACCAGAATGACTGCGCGCAGGCCGATGCCACTGGTGAAAGGAATGTCGGCGGCATTGGCGGCGATCACGGTTGCAAAGGGATTAATGGTGGAACCGAGGGTTCCGATACCTGCGCCGAGGAGAACTGTCGCGGCGGCTACCAGCGGGTCGAAGCGGGCGGCCATCATGACCGGCACCAGCAGGGTGTAAAATGGCAGGGATTCCTCGGCCATGCCATAAATGGTGCCCCCGGCGGCAAACAGCGCCATCAGGATCGGGATCATCCATTCTTCTTTGCCGCGCAGGCGATGAGTCACCCGTTCAATCCCCGCATCAATGGCACCGGTTTTGGTCACCACGCCGAGAAAACCGCCGATAATGAGGATAAACAACGCCACGTCGATTGCGCCCGCCTGCCCGGTAACGTGGTTATAAAGGCCATCAATGGGGGCAAGAAAGATATCGATAATCCCCTGAGGATTACCGGCAACAGCGTGATAAGTGCCGGAAACCGGGACTTCTTTCCCAAGACCGGCGTTCATCGCCATGTTGTATTCGCCGGCGGGGATAATCCAGGTCAGGCCCGCGACGACGGCGATAAGAATAAAAAGAATGGTGTAGGCGGAAGGAAATTTGAATGTACGCATCAACATAATCCTTAAAAAAGGCGTGAAGACCTCAGTCGGGCTTCACGCAAAAAATTCAGGCATCGCCCAGGGTGGCCACCATGACCGCTTTTATGGTGTGCATACGGTTTTCGGCCTCATCGAACACAATGGAATGCGCCGACTCGAAAACGTCATCCGTTACTTCCAACCCTTTCATTCCATAGGCGATTTCCAGCTCTTTTCCGAGGGTAGTTTCTTCGTTGTGAAACGCGGGCAGGCAGTGCATGAATTTCACATCAGGATTGCCGGTGGCTTTGATGACGGCGGCATTGACCTGATACGGCGTCATCAGGCTGATGCGTTCGGCCCAGGCAGATTTGGCTTCGCCCATCGAAACCCAAACATCGGTGTAGAGGAAATCCACCCCGTTCACGCCTTCATCGACGTGCTCGGTCAGCAAAATGCGGGCACCGGTGGTTCCGGCTATTTTCCGGCACTCACTGACCAGCGCAGCGTCTGGCCAGAAGGATTTCGGTGCGACCAGGCGGATGTCCATGCCCATTTTGGCGGCGCCGACCATCAGCGAATTGCCCATGTTGTTTCGTGCATCGCCCAGATAGGCAAAGCTTAATTCGCTGAGTTGTTTTCCCGGCGCGTGTTCGAGCATGGTCATCAGGTCGGCGAGAATCTGTGTGGGATGAAATTCATCCGTCAGCCCGTTCCAGACCGGGACGCCGGAAAACTCGGCCAGCTCCTCAACAATCCTTTGCGCAAAACCCCGGTATTCAATGCCGTCGTACATCCGGCCCAGCACGCGGGCGGTGTCTTTCATCGACTCTTTATGACCAATCTGGCTGCCGCTCGGGCCGAGATACGTCACTTTTGCTCCCTGATCGAAAGCCGCCACTTCAAACGCACAGCGGGTTCTCGTGGACGTTTTTTCGAAAATCAGCGCGATATTTTTGCCGAGTAAATACTGCTGCTCCCGGCCACTCTTTTTGTATGTTTTCAGGGTAAAGGCGAGATTAATCAATTGCTGGATTTCATCCGGCGTAAAATCCAGAAGTTTGAGAAAATGACGATTTTTTAAGGTGTTACTCATAGTTTTATTCCTTTCATGACGTTATTACGACGCACGGATGGAGGTGCCTCTCAGGCCCGCGAGAATCGCTTCGCCGTCGGTCAGGGCACCGATCCCGGCTAATCCGTGGCAGGCATCGACAAACTGGCAGGCTGCGGCGATTTTTGGGCCCATAGAGCCCGCATCGAAAGTCATTCCGGCCAGGTCGCGTGTGGTGGTCTGTTGAAGCGGACGCTGCGTTGGTTTTCCCCAGTCGAGGTACACCGCATCAGCGTCGGTGAGGATCAGAAGCGCATCGGCGTGCAGTTGCCGGGCGAGCAGGGCGGCCGAGAGATCTTTGTCGATGACCGCTTCCGCGCCTTCCAGTCCTTTAGCGGTTTTGCAGACCGGAACACCGCCGCCGCCATTGCAAATAACCAGATGTCCGTCCTGAAGCAGCGCGTTGATCGCGTCGGTTTCGATAATGCTCAGCGGTTGCGGCGAGGCCACGACGCGGCGGAAATGCTGCCCGTCCGCTTTCATCGCCCAGCCCTTTTCTGCGGCCAGCGCAGCAGACTGTTCGCGGGTGTAAACCGGCCCGATGTATTTGGTCGGATGATTGAAAGCAGGATCCAGCGGGCTGATTTCCACCTGTGTGAGCAGCGTGCAAACGCGGATTTCCGGCAGGCAATTTTTCAATTCCTGTTGCAGGAGATAGCCGATCATTCCCTGCGTCTGGGCGACCAAAATATCCAGCGGATAAGGCGAAACGGCGGTATAAGCACTGTTTTGCAACGCCAGTAATCCGACCTGCGGTCCGTTGCCGTGAACCAGCACAACACGCCATTGCTGACACAATGCGCTGAGTGTTTCTGCCGCCAGCTGAATATTTTTCCGCTGAATGCAGGCTTCCAAAGGTCCGCCGCGACGCAGCAATGCATTGCCGCCCAGTGCGACGACCAGTGTGGGTTTTGTCATGGTATTTTCCCTGGTGTGGTTTTTCAGATGTCGTCGCGTTCCAGCGGGCAACTCATGCAACGAGCGCCGCCACGGCCACGCCCGAGTTCATCTCCGGGAATAGGCAGCACGGTGATCCCGGCCTTATCGTATTTTTCGTTGGTCCACGTATTGCGCTCATAGCCAATCACGACGCCGGGACGTACGGTCAGCACGTTGTTGGCGTCATTCCATTGTTCGCGCTCGGCTTCAAAACTGTCGCCACCGGTGGTGATCAGTTTCACTTCATCCAGCCCAAGCGCTTTTTCAATGGCTTTCAGGAAATGCGGTTCTTCCTGACGACGAAGGCCCCCGCGGCCGTCATCGGTCAGAGTCCAGCACTGCGTGGTGTCACGTACGACTTCGGGATAAACCGAGAAAGTGTCGATATCGATGTGGGTCATGACGGTGTCGAGATGCATACAGGCGCGGTGTTTTGGTAATTCCAACGCGATAACTTTGGTCGCCTGCTGATGTTTAAACAGAGAACGGGCGAGGAACTCAACGCCCTGCGGTGTGGTTCTTTCTGACATCCCGATTAACACTGCGCCGCGACCAATGACCAGGACGTCGCCGCCTTCCAGCGTGGCATGGTCGTAATTGAAATCATCGTCACCGAAATAAGTAATGAATTCGTTATCGCTGAATAATGGATGCCAGCGATATATGGCACGCAGATTATTTGTTTCGCGCTTTCTTGCCGCTTTGGCCATCGGGTTCACGGAAACCCCGTTATATATCCAGCAGGAGGTATCGCGGGTAAATAAATGATTCGGCAGTGGCTTAATAATAAAATCATTCGCCATATGGGTATCAACGACCATATTGTGGATAGTCGAAGGGATCTCGTTATAAGTTAATCCGCCACTCATGAAACGCGCCGTTTGCCGGTGAGGAAGATCGGCCAGCCAGCCACGGATCTCTTCAGCAAATTGCGGCCCCAGACGGTATTCGGAGATCTGCATATTCAGCAGCCAGTCTTTGGCCTCGCGATTATCCAGCGTTTCGGTCAGTAAATCAGTCAGAAGCAGAACTTCAACCCCTTGCTGGCGCAGTGTCTGGCTGAAAACATCATGTTCCTTACCGGCTCTTTCAACGGAAAGTACGTCATCAAATAACAGTTCCTGGCAATTCGAAGGGGTTAAGCGTTGCAAGCTTAAATTAGGCCGGTGCAGCATGACGCTGTGCAGTTGACCTATTTCAGAACCGACATAATGCCTTTTCATATTTATTCCTTTCTTATGAAAAAAGTAATCTGGTTAATATTTCAGGCAAAACGAAACCTTGATGAATAAATGGAGTTATTCAATCTTTTTTCATCTCGTCTGGAACGAAGTGAATAATATTCCGCTGAAGCATTTAAGATGTGATTCCGATCTCATCAGAATGAATGAATACAATGGAGTGATAATTAATTGATGATGCGCATTGTTTATTTTATTAATCAATTATCCGTTATGAATAAATAACGTGTGAAAGGAGTAATTATTTTACCTGTTAGAAAAATGACTGGTTGGGATATAATTTATGCAATCGTAATGCATTGAAATAAAGGGGTTTAAATTATCATACGCATAGGGATTAAATTTGTTTGAATAAAAATCCTAAAAATGGGAAATAATCAAAATAATTATTGTGATTTCAAGCGGTTTTTTATATCCGTCATTTTGTGACCGGCAGAGGAGTTTTTGAAAATATCGTTTCAGACCAGTCACCTGGTCGCGGGTATTTGTGGCTGAAGATGCAATCTATGCACTACGGATGCATAACCATTCTTCTAAGGCTCGCATAAAACCGGGAAAATTAATTTTAGCGAAAAAGGGAAATCTTGATCTGAAAGGTAGCCACCCATACATAAAGAGGATTATTATTTCTGAAACAACGTTTCACTAATGAATCACTCTCACGAGGTTATGATGATCACCGGAAACATCCATCAACTGCATTTAGTGCCTTATCTGCCCGCTGAACTGCGCGAAGCCATTGAGTATGTGAAGAAAAATATCACGGCGGAAACCCCCCTGGGTAAACACGATATCCACGGCAATGACGCGTTTGTTCTGATTTCAAATGATTCAACGGCGCCGCAGGCAGATCGCCGTGCGGAGTTTCATGCCCGTTATCTGGATATCCAGATTGTCCTGAACGGAACGGAGGGAATGACGTTCAGCAATCTTCCTGCGGGGTACATTGATACCGACTGGCTGGAAGATAAAGACATTGCGTTTCTGGCTGCCGGCGAGCAGGAAAAAACCATGATTATGCAGGCCGGTGATTTCGTGGTGTTTTATCCGGGCGAGGTGCATAAACCGCTGTGCGCCGTTGGCGAATCGGCTAACGTGCGCAAAGCGGTCGTCAAAATGGACGTCAATAAGCTGTCTGTTTAATACATTGTCAGTTTAACGCTTTGTTCGTTTGAACAACTTCATCCGCCAGCGACGCAGCCTGCCGAGACGTTCTGGCGCTTTGAGCTTGTGTTTGATCCACACTACCTGCCACGGCTGGAGCCTCATCTGGCCGTTAAACACTTCTCCGCCAATCAGATCTTTGCCTTCCACCGCCAGTTTCAGCATTTGTGAATGATCGCTGATGTTAAACACGCAGGTGATCCGATCTTCGCTCTTTGGATCATAACGTTCCATGGCGAATAACGATTTGCCCAGATCAAACACACGCTGGCCAGCCTGCGGCGAAAATGCCGGATGCGCGCGGCGGTGTTTAATCAGTTCCTCTAAGCCGTAAAACACGCGGGAGCGCAGGCTGTCTTTCTTCTCAAGTTCAGCTTCCAGCGTACCCAGCTCCAGCTTTTTACGGTTGATGCGGCGGTTAATCCCGGACTGATGCATACCGTCGAGATCGTTCTCGCTGCCGAGCAGGCTGTGGATGTAAATGGCCGGTACGCCGATAAACGACAGTAACAATGCCTGCGCCGCCAGGAACTTACGGGCTTTCAGGTCAACATCATCTCCCGGCTCGGTCAGCGCACTCAGGTAATTAATATTCAGCTCGTAAGGCGAATGGGTACCGTCGCCGTTGTCTTTATACGAGACCCGACCTTCTTTGCGCAGCGTTTCCTGCGCCATGTATTTACGTTCATCATCGCTGAGGAAGGTTTCCGTCGGGCGTAGCCCAATGCCGTCGTGACTCGCCAGAAAGTTGAAATACGTGGTGTCCGGGTAGCGCGCTTCCGCGTTCAGGCTTTGTGCCCATTGCGTCAGCGTCGTGGTGTCCTGACGTAAAAATGCATGAAGCGTCAGCGGCGGCAGCGGGAATTGATACACCATATGTGCTTCATCACCTTCACCGAAATAACTGATATTTTCGTGATGCGGCACGTTGGTTTCCGTAATGAGCCGTGTACCGGGGATCACTTCGTCGAGGATCGTGCGCCAGACTTTAATAATGTTGTGCGCCTGCGGCATATGAATGCAGCGTGTGCCCACTTCTTTCCAGATATACCCGATGGCGTCGAGGCGAATAGATTGCCCGCCGCTGGCCGCGTACTGTAACAGTACGTCGATGCTCTCCAGCAGAACCTGCGGATTTTTGAAATTGATATCCACCTGATCTTCGCTGAACGTCGTCCACAGATACAGCTCGGTGCCGTTGGCTTTAATAAAAGGCGTCAGCAGCGGAGAGGCGCGCGGACGCACTACGCGGCTGTAATCCAGCTCGGGATTCGAGGCAATAAAGTAATCTTTGTAATACGGATCGTCGTGCAGATAGCCCTTCATCCATTCGCTGGAGCGTGAGATGTGGTTGATCACGCAGTCAAACATCAGATTGAAATGAGCGGAAAGGTGATGAATGTCGGACCAGCCGCCAAGATGTTCGTCGATCCGGCGATAATCAATAACGCTAAAACCGTCGTCCGAGCTGTAGGGATACATGGGCAGAATGTGGATGTCGCTGACGATCTCGCGCAGATAGGTATTGGCGAAATGGTTTAAGGTTGCCAGCGGCGGTTGGTCGCCATGACGAATGTTGTCGCCGTAGGTGATCAGATAAATATTGGTGCCATCGACCCAACTTGTCGTGCGATGTTTGCCGTAATTCCATTTTTCAGCGAGATGCAGGATTTTTTTCAGCAGGTCAGCAATGTGTTCTCTGGGGTAAATCCGGCTTAAAAGACTTTCCAGCCGCAGGACATACTCGAGATTAACTGAGCTCATAGCGGTTCCTTCTTACAGAATTCTTTTTGTATGAAAAATAACAGCGCTCTGAAAAGGTTAGTTGAAAATACGGGGCGCGGGCAGCGGAAGGGCGATATAGCAGAGGATTCTGGGGGAATAACGCGGCATCACTTTGCCTTGTCGCAAAATGATGCCGGATAAAATCAGGCGTTGCCGAGGGTGGCGACCATCACCGCTTTGATGGTGTGCAGACGGTTTTCAGCCTGATCGAAGACCACGCTGTGGCTTGATTCGAACACTTCGTCGGTAACTTCCATGCCGCCGTGCAGACCGTATTCCTCCGCCATTTGTTTGCCGAGTGTGGTCTGGTCATCGTGAAACGCAGGCAGACAATGCAGGAATTTCACCTTCGGATTGCCGGTCAGCGCCAGCATTGCGCTGTTAACCTGATACGGACGCAGCAGATTAATACGCTCTTTCCAGGCTTCTTTCGGTTCGCCCATCGATACCCAAACGTCCGTATACAGGAAATCAGCATCTTTCACGCCGGTCGCGATATCTTCTGTCAACGTTATGCTGCCGCCATTTTCTTTTGCCAGATGTTCGCAGGTGGCGACCAGTTCGGCTTCCGGCCAGCAGGCGGAAGGTGCAACCAGGCGCAAATCCAGCCCGCACAACGCCGCTGCTTCCAGTAGCGAGTTCCCCATGTTATTACGGGTATCGCCCAGATAGGCCAGACGCATACCTTTCAGCGGTTTACCCGGCAGATGCTCCTGCATAGTGAGCAAATCCGCCAGCAACTGCGTTGGATGGAATTCGTTGGTCAGACCGTTCCAGACGGGGACACCGGCATATTGCGCCAGTATTTCCACTTTATCCTGACCGTAACCACGATACTGAATACCGTCATACATCCGGCCAAGCACGCGGGCAGTGTCTTTCATCGATTCTTTATGACCTATCTGGCTGCCGCTTGGGCCGAGGTAGGTGACTTTTGCCCCCTGATCGTAAGCGGCAACTTCGAAAGAGCATCGGGTACGGGTCGAGTCTTTTTCGAAGATGAGCGCGATGTTTTTGCCTTGCAGGCTGGCCTTCTCGGTGCCGTTTTTCTTAGCGGCTTTTAATTCTGCGGAGAGTTTCAGCAGGGACGAAATCTCTGACGGGGTAAAATCCAGTAACCTGAGAAAATGACGTTTACTCAACAAACTCATGATGTCGCTCCATAGCGCGTTAGCATTTCGGATTGAATTTAAATTCAATTTAACTGTATGAATATGCAATTACAACCCCGAAGCAAAAACTTTGTCGTTTATAGTGGAGGCGCGCCCTGTGGTGTGTGAAAATAGCGGTCAAACGTCACATTGATTGAGGACTGAGATATGGCAAACCGTGAATTGCTGGACGAACAACGTGAAGAGACTCGCTTAATCATCGAAGAGCTGCTGGACGATGGCAGCGATCCTGACGCGCTTTACACCATTGAACATCACTTATCTTCAGAGAAGTTCGAAGTTCTGGAGAAAGCAGCGGTTGAGGCTTTCAAGCTGGGTTACGAAGTTACCGACCCTGAAGAGTTAGAAGTTGAAGACGGTTCTGTGCTGATGTGTTGTGACGTAATCAGCGAAATCGCGCTGAAAGCGGAACTGATCGACGCTCAGGTTGAACAACTGATGAACCTGGCCGAAGCCAACGGCGTCAACTACGACGGCTGGGGCACTTACTTCGAAGGCGATGACGACGAAGAAGGTGAGGAAGGCGAAGACGAAGATTTCGTTGATGAAGATGATGACGGGAAACGTCATTAATTTTTATCGCGAGTAATATAAAAAAACCGGGCAATGC